>CAYQMW010000001.1:0-23558 GCA_964418715.1 uncultured Methanobrevibacter sp.
GTTAGATTTATCAAGATTTCCATAATCGGTATATAAATAGTCTATTATCTGTATCGAATTGGACCATGCAGTACTAGATTTCGCAGAAAAATTACACTCTCCTGCTCCTTCAGAGGTATAAGTATAAGTTACTATTCCGCTGCGATCTGTCCGATACTCAGTTTGCAGATTTTGAGATCCATTATAAAATACAACAGGTTTGTTTCTTAATGGATCACCATATTGGTCCAGGACAGTAGCAGTCAATACAGCGGTTTCATTGTCATACTGAGACAATGTGTTTTTATTTGTACTTAATATTATTGTAGTGACTGTAGGAACGTATATTGTAACTTCATTTGTTCCATTAATACCTTCACATTCTGCTTTTAATGTTACAGTTCCCTCCTGCGAAGGAGTAAAATTATAAGTAGCTATACCATTACTATTTGTTGTACTAGTACCTAATAATGTGCTACCTTTATAGAAACTAACTTCCAATCCTTCAGAACCATGATTGTGAGTGTCTTTTACAGTTGCAGACAAAGTATAACGAGTTCCAAATTTCATTATTGAATCACATGTGAGTACAATAGAATCTGCAACGCTATAATAATCCAAAACATACACAGTTTCATTAACTCCATTTACTTCTTCAGTATTGGATGTTATTTCTGAGTGAGATAACACATAATCTTCTGAGGAATGTGGAGACACAATATTGCCTCCACCCCTGATTTTGCCTGGATTTAAACTTATACTTTCCATTTATATTCCTCCTGCTCTTCTATTTTTCATGACTATCTGTTTTTTGATATTATTGTCATATTCCTGAAATTTATTGTTACTTACAAGTTTTTTAATTGTTTTTGGACTTGTTAGGATGTCTTCAACAATTCCTGTGAATTTTTGTTCGTCAACATTTTCAGGCAGGTTTTTGAAATCGAAGGTGAAATCTAATTCATGTTTTAATCTTATTTCGTAATCTTCATTTATAACATATGTATCTGATACGCTTCTGTTTGCATCAACAATTAATGCTGAATCATCTTCAACTAGATCATTCATACTTAGATTTACACTTCCAAATCCATTTGCTATTGCAGAACCAAATCTACTACCTGCTTTTTCAGCAGGTTTGACTTGTTCTTCAATTCTACCTACTGTATTAGCAAATTCTGCTGCAACAGTGTTTTGAATAATTCCTGGAGAATTTATACCCATAGCAGCTTTTAGAGCAGCTACTACTCTTCTACCCCATTGTCCTGCAGCACTACAAGCAGAATCTATAGCACTTCGGATTTTGCCAGGTATTTTTGCAAATTCATCATAAACAGCACCAGGTAACTTATTCACTTTGTCAGTTACAGCTTTTACCATCTTACTTGCACCAGATTTTGCTTCATCAATCCATTTACTAGCTGCACTGGTAATGCTAGAAACAACATCTAAAAGTAATTTAAGTATTTTTCCAGGTAATGTTTTAATATAATTTATTATGCCTAGAACAAATTGTTGCGCTCTAAGTTTTGCAAGAGTAACCCAATAAAGTAATTGCGCTATGATATAAAGTTTGGTCCTAGTTAACCATGCATTAAATCTGCTAGGTAAAGTACAAATCCAGTTAATTATTCCCATGACAAAATTTCTACCTGCTGTTAATGCTCCATTAGTTAATACATTAATGAAATTATATACTGTTTGCATAATAATTCCAAGGAATGTTATATATGCAGTTGACATAAGTGTTAGAACAGAGGTAATAAGTTCAGGTAAAGATAGTTGCCCACTTGCAAATTGGTCAAATATATTAACTAGTTGATTTACCGCATTTATGACGAAATAGAATATTTCAATCATTCCTTCCCATACTGGACGCATTTCTTCACTCATTAAAGTGTTGAAAGGAGTTAAAAGTTCAACTAATTCTCCCCAATATTTAACAACAATCTGGATCAATGAAATTACAATTTTCAATGGAGCAGATATTCCTTCCCATGCTAAACCGATAGTGTCTATTAAAGCTCGTACAGCATCAAATTCTCCTTCTTGACTAACGTTAAAGAATTCCAAAACAGCTTTCCATGCTTCAATAATAAATCCTGCTAATACTCGTAGTGCCTGTGATAATGCAGCTATAGCTGCCTGTACATCGGGATGGTTTATAAATGCATCCCACAGTCTTTGAACTCCAGACCACATAGCTTCCAACATAGTTCCTACATCTGTCCACCATCCAAAGTATTTTCCTACTTCATAAACAGCAATTGCTAAAAGTGCTAGTGCAGCAATAATTAGTAATAAAGGTCCTAAAGCTATGTGTTCAGATATTGCTAAAGTATCGTATGCTGCGGTAAGAGCAGTTATGATTCCTTCACCACTTTTTAATGATTTAAAGAATGCTCCAATTAAACCAGTATCTTTAAATAATGCCCGTATTTTTCCACCATAATCTTCTAATTTATCAAAGGTAGAGAGCATTGGAGCTAATGTTGGTGCTAAAGTAGCAAATCCACTAGCTGCAGTCATAGCACCTATTGCATATTTTGCCCAAACTTTAGCTCCTTCATCTAATTGATTATCATTATTTGCATCTACAAATTTAAGAACTGAATCTATTGCTTGATCAACAAATGGTTTGAAATCATCACCAAGACTTCTTCCTGCAACATTCCACATTTTTTGTAGTTTTGTAAGTTTTCCATTTGTGGTGTCCATCATACTATTTACATCACCACTTTGTTTTAATGCTGCATCTAATGCTTTTGTATATCCATCAATATCCTGTGCAGAACCATCCCAACCTAGACTTTCAAGTTTTTCTTTACTGATACCAAAGTTTTCTCTTAGCATTTCAAATTCGCCATTCAAACCTTTTCCTGCAGCTTGCATAAGACCCATAGCTTCGTCGCCAGTCCGTCCCATAAGGATTGCTCTTTGACCGATGTCATTTAGGATTGGTAACAAGGATTTCATTTGGTCTTTTGTTGCTCCAGTACTCATTTTTACAACAGATGCTGCTTGAGATAATTGATCTAGACTAACTAAACTGGAGTTTGTCATAGTATCCATCATATCCCACATTCCTTTACCTTTTGCGGTAAATTGCTCCATGGAATCTCCATACCCTAACATTGCATAGGATAAAGATTGGATTCTATCCCTGTTGATTGATGCACCAATAGTCATCTCTGCCATACTTTTTAAACCGATTCCACCAAATACTGCAGATATTACTCCACCGATACCACTAAAAGCATTAGCTAATGAATCAAGTTTTCCTCTTACAGACGATAATGCATTTCCAAGATTGGTTTTGATGTAACTTCCAAGACCACTTATTTTTGCTTTTGCAGAATCCCATTTGTTAACAATATAATTTTGTATTCCAGAACCTACAACTTCCAGTTTTCCTTTTATAGTGTCTGTACTGGTTCCTACAAGTTCTGCTTTCGCTTTGGCATAGTCAAAACTACCTCCAAATGTTTTGACTTTTTCATCCATAGCAGATAATTTTGCTATTGCTTCATCTGCTCCAGGAATCATATTCATTGATTCTACGCCTAATTCATTTATTGCTTGTAATGTATCTTGTGTTTCCTGGTCTAGCATGTTAAATTTTACAATGCTATCTTGTTGACTAGCAGATAATCTTCTAAAACTTGCACTTCCTTGATTTCCTACGTTGTTTACATTTTGAACTAAACCAGGTAAGTTATTTTTAGTTTCATTTATTTTTTGTTTATAACTTTCTGCAGCATTTCCTGCTTTTGTATTGGCTTGTTGTGCAGCATCACCAAATTTTTTAACATTTTGTTCATTTTTTTGAAATACTTGGCTGGCTTGATCTTCTGCTTTCAAAATGATTTCGATCATTTGTTGTGATACTCCCATTTTTGCCACCATTTATTAAAATTTTTTAAAAAAAAAGCAACACCAAAACATTTAGTTGTTTTGATGTTGCATAATTTCCGATTATTTGAGTTTATTTTTATTTTTTTTAATTTCCTTTTCTTCATGCTCTTTGATTTTTCTATCTAGTTCATCACGTCCTTTTAGAATAAAAAATCTTTGAGCATAGGTTAAATCCTTCTGCGAAGTTGCTAATGGATAACCTCTATAATCAAGTAAAATAATTTCCTGAGCTTCATTCGTCTTCAGGAAATTCTTTCACTTCTTCCTCCAAATCAAGGTTTATTCCACTTATTTCACAGACTTTTTCGTATATTTCGTCAAAAATATTGGAAGGTAATTGTTCAATTTCAGCTTTTGAAACTTTATCTTTATTACCAGGATTATCGTAACTAATATGGATAGCTTCAATTTGTGCTTTTATTTCAGCATCACCATTTTCTTTAATATTAAATTTTAATTGAGATTCTATCTCTGAAACTCTTTGTCTTTTATTTTTTGCTTTTGCTTTTTCATTAGTAACATAATCTCCAAGTGCTTCTTGTCTTATACTGTCCACTTTTGCCCATTCTGCTTTTGAAAGAGGTCTTAAACAGACAGTATCGTTTAATGCTTCAATTGTTACTTCTTGATATTCATCGACACCATTTAATATTTCTGATATACTGAGAACCATAATTTATCCCCCATTACTTGCTGCTGTTAAACTAATTGTAAATGAAGTACTACTTGAAGATACAGTGATTGTATCTGTATATTCAGTGAAACCTTCTTTTGTTACTGTTATTGTTTGACTACCTTCAGGCACATTTTGTAATGTACATCCACCTTGACTGCCAGTACTGCTTGAAATATTACCAATACTTACAGTTGCACCACTTACAGGATTTTCACCATCGTTTACTGTTATTTCTATATTGACTGTTTCAGGATCTCCCTCAACTTCAGGGAGAAGATTCTTCAACTCCAAGTTCAGGAAGGTTGTTAACTACTTTAACATAGAAATCAGTTACTACTTCACTATCGTCATCTAAGGTCACTTCATCAGAACCTAATGTACCGAGTTCCATAGTAGTTTCAATTTCATCTACTCCACTCATATCAAACTCTGCTTTTACAGTACATCTTGGGAATTTAATATTCATTAATAATCCTAATTCCTCATATTCACAAAGACTTACATTTAATTCTAATGGAATTTGTAAGATTTTACATGCTGATGGAGAACGTGCGCCAACTTTACCATATTTTGCATCAAGGATAGATTCAACAGTATCTCTTGTGAGATACGTTGTTAAACTTAAGGAATTTTCTCTTTTTACTGCCATTGCTTTTGCCTGTGGCGCTCTAGAACCAAAGCCAATTGACTTATCTTGGTCAAGATTGTTTTTAGATTCAAGACTGAAACTATTTACAACACCATCAGGAACTTTATTATTCAATTTTAAGACAATATCGTAAAATGTAATAAATAAATCATTTTCCAAATCATCAGGAAGTTCTAATTCCTCATTTTCATCAAGTATTACAGATTGTTCAGTTTTATAAACTGTATCTGCAGTTAAAGTCATCGCTTCGTCACTACATTCAAGTTTCAAACCATCAATAAGGATTCCATAAATGTATTGAATAAGCATATCGTATGCTGCAACACCTCTGAAACTCTTTAGGTCTTTTCCTTCTCCACCCCAGAACTCATGAGTGTATGTATCGTCTTGATTGTCTGTACATTTGTAATTATCAAGGAATCCATAGAAGTAATAAATTATTCTTTGTAAATCGACATCCCCAGATACTGAACCTGTAGGTTTTAATACTCCAGGTCTTGCTTTTTTATCCATTCTAGATCCACCAGACCTAGTGATAACATCATCATTCAATTTGAAATCTGAACTGTCAACATCTTGGAACCATGCAAGATCAAAGTTTTCTGGTTCAACTATTTCTCCATAAGTGTCATCTTCTATTTCTAAACCAAAACCACGATTAACCATTTAAATCACCATTATCCTCCTCATTATTATCACTATCACTATCACTATTTTGTTGATTTTGTTGATTTTTTTGTTTACAACAATTTTTCCAGTCAATTTTATGTACTACATCAAGTATTATTGCAGTACATGGAACTTTCTCAGAGCGACCATCAATATTAACTTCTCCATTTGGCAAATATGAATTTATATCAATCCAAGCAATTCTTCTAGGACAGTTTAGTTCTTTTTGAACTTGTAAATAATTTTTTTGAACTGCCCTACCTACAAGAGTAGCTAATTCTTGCCCTTTTAATTCTGCAATTTCTGGATCCTTATCCCATTCCACACATGTAAACTGGAATGGAGTAGTAAGTGTAACTTCCTGAGAAATGTTCCTTTTTCTATCTGATACAGGAAAAGTAGGATGTTGTGTAATCCAAATTGCAGGTTCATCTATACCATATTCATTATAGTATATTGGAATTATAGTTTTCACATGTTCTAATAAACCACCTTCAGTATTTTCACGATATATACATTCTTTAATGATTCTAGTAATCATTGCGAAACTATAAGTAAGATTCATTTCATCACATCCGCAATTGCTTTAATATAAAATTGCTTAATTTTGGATTCTGTTTCAGAAATACTTCTCTCAACAAAATGTTGTCCTTTCTGACCTTTTATTACATGAGTATAAATCATTTGCCCATTTACTTGAAATGCAAATGGATGTCCAACACTGTCATTATAGATTGGAGTACCCATTGGTCCATAGATCCCTGTACCATCATTTACATATTTGGCATATTTTGCAGGAGTTCTTATGTTTACTTCGGAATCTCCAAATTCATAAAAAAACCATGATCGTAATAAACCAGTGTCAATTGGACTGTTTATTTGTAAAGTTCTAAGTAAACCTTGAGCAGAGTAATGTAACCCTTTTCGTTTTATTAAAGGTATTTTATCTCCTAAATTTTTAATTTTACTTGAATCTACTTTTATTGTTACTTTCACCATTTTTTTATTCTCCAGTTATGGCGAAAAAATCTATTTTATCACTTTTATTAGATTTATCTTTCCTATAAGGTTCTAAATCTCTTCTTAGGTCATCAGTGAAAATATTACTGCTTATTGTAGACACTTTCCAGTCATTAACTTTTATGATTGGAGAATCTCTTCTCGCTATCATTAAAACAATCATATTGTCTACAATTCTAAGACATACATTTTGAACTGCAGGAGGCGTATTTGTCTTTAGAGACTCATTGTTTGTATATGATATAATGAAATCTTCAGCTTGTAAAATATATGATGTAAGCAAATCATTCATTTTAGTTACTTCATTATCATTGAATTTTAAATGCTTTGGTTGCAAACCATGAAAATTCTTTACTTCATCTACTGTAACCATCATAAAAAATACACCAACCTAAAAAAAATAAAATTTTTAATAAAAAAAAATTAGATTTTAAGTTTCTGACTGTTCTTCAGGTTCTTCAGGAGTTACTGCTGTTAAAGTAATAGTGAAACTAGTATGAGTACTATCAACACTTTTCTCAGAAGTTGATGTTTCATAACCTTCACAAGTTACAGTAACTTCATGAGTACCATCTAAAACACCATTTACAGTTGCAATACCACTAGAGTTTGTAGTTGCAGTTTTACCTGCAATTGCTACAACAGCATCTTCCACACCTGCTGCAGGATCACCACTTTCAACTGTAAATGTTAAATCCCTACTATAATAAGATTCAAGATATTCAAGTCTTGAAATTATATTAGTATCATCATAGATAGTATCATTATCAGTTTTCCCTTCAAGAACTTCAACACGTCCTGCTAATAAACCATCAGCTTGAGTGTCACCTTCAATTTCACTTTTAATATAATTGTAAAGACGCTTCCTGCTTCTACGAACAGAAACAGGAAGTTCATTCCATTTTAATAAAGCCAAAAAAATCACCAGACAATAATTTTTTTTATTCTTTAGCTTCAGCTTGAATAACTTCTGCTTCAGAAGTTTTCATTTTAGCAGAAATGAAACTAGCATTCACATGTAAACCAACAGCACATCTAGTTCTGTAATAGAAATTAGTTGTCTCAATTGCTGCTTTCCTTTCAGGTTCTAATTTAACATCTTTATAAACTCCCCATCTCCAGAGGTCAGGAATACCAGCAACAGTAGTAACAGTATTATCTAATGCCCTACCATCTTCAGCATCTAAAACAGGAGCATAAACAACTTCCCATTTTTTGTATCTTAAAGGAATATCGGAAGTTAATGCAGAATCACCAAGAGCAGTATTCCTACTTATTTGACTATTTCTATAAGCATCTTCAACTTCCCAAGGAACATAAAATTTAAAATTCTTCATTAAGTTAGATTGCCTAATTCTCAATGGAACTGCTTTAAGAATAGCATCAAACATTGCAGTAATTCCATCTTCATGAACATCAAAATTTCTAGTTTGAGCATTAGTACCAAGTTCATTAGATTTTAAAGCAGTAGTAGATTGTTTAATCCAACCATCGTAAGTATGGAATAAAGGATAATCCTCACGATCTAAATCAATATCCCCGTATAATGCTAATGCTTCTAAATCTTCACCGATTCTTGAACCCATCATGGATAATAAAGTATTTTGGAAGGTTTCCCCTTCGATGTTATCTTCAAGATCATCATCTTCAAGTTGAGTCATTGCTCTTAATTTTTTAGCTGATAATTCTGCTTTACCAAAACCAATTTCAGCTTTCTCAAGATTTCCATTTGTAGTACCATCAGGAAGGTATCCATCTTGAAGAACTCTTCCTTCAATGTAAGCTCCACTAAGAACTTCATTCATTCTTTCCATTCTTCTAAATGCAGCATCTTTAAGGATGGTACTATTTATATCAATTTCTCTAACAAATTGGTTGAATTGTTTTCTGTCTAATAAACCAGCATTTGCTGCCATATCCTCGCGCATAGATTTATCTGCACCAGTGATAGCATTTAAAATATTATTCATATTAACCATAATCTAACCCTCTTTAACCTTTTTTTATTTTCTAGTTCCATCTGGATTTCTTCCAAGGAACGCATAAGTATCTAACATTTGTGATTTATCTGCACTAGTTGTGCTGTTATGATTTTTACCAGATTTGGATTTACCTTTTCTATTTTTTTTAGGAGGTTTTCTTTCTTCTTCCTCCTCTTCTTCTTCATCTTCTTCTTCTTCAGAATTTTCATCATTCTGATTTTCTTCTTTATTTTTATCTTGAACAGGTTTTTCTTCCTCTTCTTCCTCTTCCTGTTCTTCATCTTTTTTTTGTGCTTTATCTGCTATAACTTCTTTTAAAACTTCAGATATAGTATTAACAATAGTTTTTTCTAAATCTGCTTTCATACTTTTTAAAGCAGTATCAAAATCAGATTCTAATCCATCAACCCTTTTATCTACTGAAGAAATTTCACTTTTCAAAGACTCTACTTCAGCAGTTTCACTCATACCAATTGCTGCAAGAACTCTATTTTTTAAATTAATAGTTTCATCTGACATATTACTTTCACCAGTATTATTATTTTTTAATTTACAAAATTTAGAACTAGTTTGACAAGGTTTACGAACAAGAGAAACACTCAAAACAACCGGGTCAACAATATTCTTAATTAAACCGGATTGTGAAAAAGCTTTATTTGCTCCTTCAATTTCAGATTTTAAGCATGTAAAACAAACGTGAGGTGATTGATCTAATTTATTTATAGCATTTACATACAAATCAGCAAGTCTACGAGTTTTCACAGATGGGCTATAACCTGTGTATTCACCTTTCAAAGCAGAATTAACTGCTTTTTCTTCAGTTAAATTAGTAGTTAATAACCAAGTACCTTTAGGATAAGTAATAGTAGAATTATCAAAAAGAGTAAGCTCTGTATCCTTATCAAGAATCTCTGATTTAACCGGTTTCCCTATTCTTTGACCATTTCTAACTAGTTCATGCTCATGATCAACATAACCATATTGTTCATAAGATTTTGCAAAATCTTGTATTTGTTCAACACTTAAAGCAGGTTCTCCTCTTTCCCAGTCACAGTCAGGAACTCCTGGAACCATAACTGCAGCGGTAAGATCTACTGAACCATCTTTATTAGTTTGAATATACAAAATTAAAATCTCCACTTATTTAAATAAAAGACTATAAAAAAAAACATTAGGTGAAAAATGAGTAAATACTATTTTTTATAGCCTTTTCATTATACACTCTAACGATTTAGAAAAAAATTATTAAAAAAATAGAAAATGTGAGGAGTAGGTATTAGAAAAAGAGTATTGAATCTAATACCTACCTAAACCTAGAGGTAAACAAACAGAAAATTTGCCTTAAATATTCTGGAGGCATTAATGTATAACTACTAAGACTATACAAACCTAAGAAACAAATATATTTTTTTGTAGTAGTTATCACTATATAAAGGTGGACAATTAGAAAAAAATAGGATCATGAAAAAAAGTAGTAAAAAAAAATAATTTTAAATTTAATAAATAACTTTAGAATCTCCATCATGATGAATAAAATCTCCATCAATTGGAGGTCTGTATGAAGGATTAGATTCAATAAGCTCACTAATCAAATTATCTTTACTATCATATAATCTAATTCTTCTATACCTCCCACCGATTCTACCTCTCCAACCCCAGGTTCCGGTTTCCTCTGTGGCAAAGTCTATTTTTATAGTCATACCATTTGGTAATTTTATAATATCTAATTCATCATCACCTACAATATTTAACATTTATTGGTCCTCCTTTTTAATTAGAAGATTTTTATGTTCAGGGTATTTTTTAACAATATTCAAAGCTAATCTAATATCATCTTCTCTCATCTCATCAATAGATCGATGAACTTCTTTACAAAATAAATCTTCCCACCAATATATTCCATATACTTTTTTTAAATTCAATTTTCTATGACCTGTATAATCTTCAGCAGTTCTATCCCCCACTGCATCTTGAATTTCACGTCCACGAACTAAATTATGAGGAATAACCACATCTCTTAATTTTATTAAACTATCAATATTTTCAATAAGATACTCTGAATCCACATAATACTCTTCACTTAAGAATTCATCATAATTTTTTAGTAAAATACCATCCAATGTATGTTCAAATTCAATTCCTGGAAAAAAATCACTTTGCATATAAATCACACTTTTACCCTTAAAATAATTTTATGAACGTTCTCATTATCAATAACTTTTATGATATCACAATTCGTATCTGAACCAAGAATAGTTTCCATTTGCTCAATATACATATTATTGCGTTTTTTATTTTTTGCTTTAGGTGCTATATAGACACATTTGCCCCCTGCAGGAATCTCAATTTCTAAATCCCATTTAAATTTTTTGGAATTATTAACATATTTATTTCTACCTGCTTTGGATAGGGACATGCTTCTAGCAGAATTAATTATTGTTTCTCCTTTTTCTAAATCTTCTTTAGAAATATTCAAATTTACCTGTTTTCTAAAAAATTTTATATTTTTCTTAGTTTCCGCACCATCCATTAATTCTTCATACTTTTTATAATAATTAACAATATTTGCAACTTCTTCATTAAGTTTTTTAGGAGACCACTGAGGATTACCTTTATGTAGTTCCTGTTTTAATTTCCTAACATTCCTTTTACATTTATCAAATAGTTGTATATCTTGATACCCTCTATAATATACCCATCTTTCTATAAATTCATCATATTTTTCAGTAGTTGAAACATTTTTTGTGAAATATTTGTCAATGCTTTCATTTCCAGGTAACATTCCATCTTTTGTTGTTCCTTTAAACTCTTTAATATTTTTGGGATTATCAAGATTTCCAAGGAACTCTGTATCTTGAGGAATATTTTTAATAAGTTTACCTTCTAATTTAAATGTATCTTCAAGTACTTCTAATTTAAATTTATGTTGTATCCTAACATTATTATAAAGTTTTTTATAAATTACCGCTTCTTTAGAAGATAATTTACCCTTTTTAATAAATTTTTTGTGTAAGGCATCTAATTTTTTCTGATTATTAAGTAAGTTAAATTCATTATTATTTAAGAATCCCTTAAGTTTGTTTTGTTGTTTTAATTTTTGTAATTCTTCATATTTTAATTTATCTTTTTTTGTGAATGAAAATTTATTTTTATTATCAAAACCATTATCATTAATCTCTTCAGACAATATTTGATTAATTTTTAGTTTTTTCTTGTATTTTTGACTTAATTCTTTAAATGTTTTTTCTTCAGAGGAAGTAAGATGTTCGCCCTCTATTTTTTTCCTGTATAACCAGTCCATTTTGGTTTTATCTTCATAAAATTTTAATTCTTTTCTTTCAGCAGCCGTTAATAGTTTTCCTTCTTTAGCTAAATCTGTTTGTTTCCATCTTAATTTACTATACTTTTGAAGTTCTTTTTGAGTAAGTGTGAATCTTTCACTTTCTATATCTGCCCATTTTTTATATGGGATTGTTGTTTTAGGTTTAAATTCTCCTTTTAATATTTTTTCAAGTACTTGCGTTTTTTCAGGATAAGTTTCTGTAAATGTTTCTTTATTTTTTAAATACATTTTCATTGATTCTGCTAAATCTTCTGAATAAATTCTGTTTTTGTATATTGAATTAGTTTTAAGAGCATCTTCAGTAAATTCATGTGCATATCTTGTAATATATGTATCTTCTAATTCTTTTCCTTGAGCTAGTAATCGGTTTTGGTCTTTTTTAAATGCCAATACATATTCCTTACTATTACTTATATAGAATAATTTGTCTTTTTCAAGGTTATGTGTAGCTTCATGAACAACAGTATCAACTGTTTCAGTCATTGATTTTCTAAATTGTACAATACGTGTACCTTTACCCTCTACAACATATCCTCCAATTCCTCTATACTCTCCCATAAATGAGAATTTAACTGGTTTTTGACTACTTAATACTATTTCCCTAGTATTTTGCAATCTTGCAGGTAATTTTTTATATTGTTTATACAAACTTCGTACTCTTGATGTAGGCATGTCTACTGATTCAAGGATAGTTAAATTTTCTTTTTTAAAGTGATACCTTATGAATTTTTCATCCATATTAAAGAATTCATATTCTCCAGTTTCAGGATTTATAACATAATAATCATCTTTTAATTGAGGATTATTCCATTTAATTCTTTTAGGTTCAGTTGTGACTTTAATATTTGTATCTTTGATGATTTTTTCATAACGTTCAATATCATCTAAATATTCCGCTAATTCGTCATTTAACCAACCTTCAAAATCTGTACCATTATCAGTATATTCCATAAATTTTGCTTTACTGTTAATTTGGTAAAAACTACCTGCATCTTCAAGTGAATCTAAGTTAGAATAATTATGATCATCCCTTGCATCTTTTAAAATAAGATAATTCTTTTTAGCTTTTAGATATACTTCCCTTTCTTCAGGAGTTAATCTGTTTATATCCCATTCATTCACACTTCTTTTTATATCTAAAAGCTGTCTTTCAAGAGAGTTATATTCTGCTGAAGACAATTCCTGTGTTGCTTGAGATAGTATTTCATCTTGGTTCCAATAATCTAATGTAGGTATTAAATCTTTTTCTCTAAAAGGAGTAAAACTTGGTGCTATATACCCTGGCGGAATAAGAAAAGGTGAATTTACACATCTACAATTAATCCATTCTTTTATATTTCCCTCGGTATCTCCAGGATAACTTAGATTATTACTAAATTTTTCACCTAATTTAGTGATCTCTCCAGAAAGTTTTTTATGTGAATCTCTTACCCTGGCATCACTGGCAGCATTCCATTGTATATATTCGACATCCATTTCTTCATAAGTTTGCATCATTGCCATATTATGTGCATTATGGATTTCTGTTCTAGCAATTCTCTTTGCTTCCCAGTCTTTGAGTTGGTCAAATCTTTTGGTTATATCTGCTGCTATTGCATTTTGACCCCATCCTTGAGTATATCCATCTGATAGTATTTTGTTTATATCTGAATCTATTCTTGCCATTGTACTTTCAGATGCTTTGAAACTTTGATTGAATAGTTTTTGTCTACTGTATTCACTTGTTCCAAATAATTCTCCTTTTTTTATTATACTGTTGATAGGGAGTTTTTCTGCTTTATCTGAACTATTATGTTTTTTTTGTGCTAGTTTTACTAGTCTTTTAGCTTCAGATGCACCTAATTTATGCTCTTTTCTAATATGTTTTTTTATAATATTGAAATATGTTTTGTGTGAAATGTGTATAGGTGATAGAATTAGATCTAGTTGACCTTGTAACATTATATCGTCAGTGTAGTATGTGTCAAATTCTTTCAATACTTTTTGTTTGAGTTTTTCGAAAAAAGCAGATAAAGTTAGATAAAGACTATTTTCGTTTAATTCACTTCTTTTACTCGCTATTTGTGCTGCTAGTATCTGTTTCTTCACTGCCTTTGTCATCGTTATCAGTACCTTTTAGTTTGTTTTCGTAATCTTGTAAAATACTATCTACTTCTAAGTAAGGATTTGCTTCTGTAGTATTCCACAGCTTCTCCAAAGGCGTATTATTTATATATCGACTGTTTAAATAAGGGTCATCTTGATTTTCTACATTTAAACCAAATTTATCTCCAAATACATTTATTAAATCAAGGATAGTCATTGCACCTCTAGCAAATAAAAAGTCAGCTAATTCAATATCTTTACTATAATCTATAGGGTCTACATCATTTATCCTGAATTTCCATGAAGTAACACCCAAATCTAATGCTATTTGGTTAATCATTGCTTCAGCTTCAGATTTTATAGGTGCTATAGTACCATATTTGTAACTTTGTTTAGTTACTTTCGCATTAGTACCATTCAAATTACCACTATCAAAGACACCTAAACGTGATGGATCTACTTGATGAGCATGTATTACTTCATCTCTTGTATCTTTACGATACATTCTAAAATGCCCATCTTTTGTTTCTACAGCAAGAGGAATAATTTTTACTTCTACATTTCCTTCTTCTGATTCAGTAGGAACTGTAATACAAATTGCACTGTGAGGATTTTTTATAACCTGTTTAATCTGTTCACTAATTTTATGTCTTAAGGTTTGAGTTTCATCATATCCAGGATTTGGAATTTTTTCTCCTTTATCATTCATAATATATTTTTCTTCAGAATAATCTACAAAATCCCCGGTTACTGTTACTGCAAATTGAGGCATTCCATTATTTTTGAAGAATGCAGTGTTATATTCAACTGCTGAAATATCTCCTTGTATACTGTTTAAGGTTGCAATAATAGGGGGTCTTCCGTAATAATCTGTGCCTGGTGCATATTCCATAGTCCAGAGTATTTCGTTAGCTTTTTTTTCTGGTGGAAGACTATTATATGGGCACCATTCACCTGTATCCGCATCACAATCAGCATAATTACCGTCTTCATCATAATTTTTACCATAGATGACAAACCAAATATGTTTTCCATCCGGTGTAACTTGTAAAACTCTTTTTAAATCAGTATGTCTACTCAAAGTATGTGATGGTATATGTTTTAATCTCATAATCTGGGATTTACTAGTACTTTCTCTTATTACTTCTAATGCACCATACCCTATAGCACGTCTATCATAAATACATCTTTTGAGATGTACATTTATACTTGGTTTACTGTTTTCTAATATTTCTTTGAATAATTCTTTTTCTGATTCGTCTGATTCCATGTCAGGTATAGGGTCTAAAGTATAATCTATTCCTGCAGTATCAGTTGCGACAGCTTCTACACAATCGGCATGATAACTGTAAATATCTAATAAATCGATGAGATGTTTAGCATTATATTTAGGTTGAAGTACACTTTGACCATGTAAAAGTGAGTCCTGGGGCATTTGTTTAGACCCAGTTTGAGGGTCAATTTGTGCTTTATCACTTGAATATTTCTTTAATTCAATTTCGTCAATTACATTAATCTTATCATTTTTATCTACTGTTACTATAAAAGATTCAGTTTTTGTCATAATCTCCTTCCCATATTTTTTTTTATGCATTGATTTTTGATTTTTTACGTCTGAAATGTCTAGCACTACCAGTACAGACATCAGTAATATCATCTGGACGTCCTTCTTTACCAGTGAAACTTACTAGATGATCAATTACTTGCATATTCCAATCACCTTTTAACCAGTAAACTCTCCCATCTTCAGCTAGAGCTTCAAGGTCAAATGCTCTTACTTTTTTTGAATATTTAACTTTGTCTCCTCGTATGTTGTACCCTTTAAAATCTGGGTCTCTTCTGAAATTATTGATTAAAAGTTTACTTCCTGCACCAGGTTCTTGTTCTACCCTGACTTTAATCTCTTTACCATCTTTTTTTGCAGTTTTTTTGAATTGAGTAAGAACTTTATTTGCAGTGAATTTTCCTGATACAAGATTTAAAAAATAGAGGTTTTCACCATCCCAAGCAGATAACATTCCTGCTGTTGCATCTCCTTTTTTACCTGATGCTCCAAAATCCCAATATCTTAGCATAGGTAGGTCTTCTGGAATTGTGGTTATTTGATTATAAATTTCACCTGTTGTTTCATCCATGAACCATTCTCTTTTGAAAATGTTTCCTTCTCTTTCTACAGGCATTCCTTGATAAATAGCATTGAATAAGTATGATCCTATATCTCTTTTTTCAGACATTAACCAGTCATAATCACGTTGATATTCCCAAAGTACCTGACCTTTTTTTCTGTGTAGTATATCTTTTGTTGGATCTACACATATTGCAGGAATATTTAGGTCTACCCATGTATCTTGAGGTATTGTACCGCCATTTCTAAGTATTTCGTATGCATCTATTGCATCAATTACTGGTGAAGTTGCTTTGATGATTCCATGTAAGTCATTTACATGTAATCTTTGAGCAATAACAATAATTATTGGAGGTCTTCTATTAGTACGTCTTTCTAATCTTGAACGCACTACTCCTCCAAACCATTCTCGGAGTTTTTCCTGTTTTACTTCACTTTCAGCATCAGCAACATTTTTTATAGGATCATCAACAATAAAAAGTCCTGCACCAAAACCCATAATAGAACCTGCAGCTCCAACTGCTAACATTTGTCCTCGATAAGGGCTTTGTATATTAAATTTATTTTTTGCCCTGGAATCTGTACTTAACTTTACATTATAAGGCGAAAGATACCCATAATAATTGATAATATCTTTTACTTGACCTCCAAAATCAGATGCTAAACCTTGACTGTAAGCAGAAAGAATAACTTTATCATTCGGATAGTAAGATAAAAAATAACTTGCAAGATTCCGACTAATTAGAGTAGATTTACCATGCCTTGAAGGTACAGATAGTAAAATTCTACTAACTTTTCCCACTAATGCATATTGTATTAGTTCACTTATGACTAAATCAAAATCTCTCGGTTTCCAGAGACCATTATTTATAATAATACTCCATTCTGGGAAAGTTAAATGTTGAGCTTTCCTGCGAATTACTTCATCAGTATTATTGTTAATCATTATCTTTTCTCTATTAATTTTTCAATTGCAGCAATCCTTTTATTATAAATATCAGGATCTTCCCATGTAGGATTTACTTCAACATTTTCACTATTTGAATTATCATCAGATTCTTCAAATTCATCCCTATCAAAATGCCTGTCATTATACATACTCTCTTGCAATATCTTTTGAGTTTCTGCATCTGCTTTAATATGATAAGGATTATAAGTTTCAGCTTTTAATTTCTGATTTTGCTTTTGTAAAACAAGTAATCTATTTTCAGTTTCCAATCTGAAGATTTCTTCAAGATTTTCAACTTCTTTAAAAAACAAAATTTTTTTTAATTGGCGAGCTTTTTCATTTTTATACTCTAATTTTCGGTTTCTCCATTTATACGTTTTGGACCATTTTTTGAGCATATCGTAATTTGGAGATACTTTTCTTTTTTTCTGAGCAATTTCTTTTTGATTCTTTTGATTTTTTTTAATGTCATATTTAGTGAAAAAAAGAGACTTTTTAGAGTCATCCCTATTTACTCTTTTCAGATGTTTTGAAAATGCTAATATGGAGCCTTCAAAGTCTAAAAATTTATCAAGATAAAAATAAGCTCGGTCGGATTCGTTTTCCTGTTGTTCCCATATTGGTTCTTTCCAATTTGTAATTCCTTTTTTTGACACAACAGGACATCCTCCTTAATTACATGTTTTTTTGTTCAATTTCTTCTAAATGTTTTAGAATTAATTGTTCTGCTATTTCTTCTGCTTTTTCATCGATGTGTTCTTCGATGATTTCTTCTTTTTCTTTTTCTTTTTGGGATAGGTATTTGTCTATTATGAATGTGAATGTTGCTGCTATTGCTAGTAGTATGCATCCGACTATTAGTTCTTTGTCGGAGTATCCTTTGTTTTGCATTCTTGTTAATTCACCTGTTATTAGTAATCCTATTCCTGAACTTATTAATGTGCTTGTTATAACAGTTTTAATATAATTTTTTATCCAGAAAGCTTTGTAGTACCCAGATTCTTCTAGTTTTTGATGTAAGGTTTTAGATGTGTTCATCAATATCCTCTTCTTCAGTATTGTTTATGTTTACTGCGTCTTTACTGAGGTATCCTACAAGTCCTGAGACTATTGCGAGTGCTATTTGTTCATAATTAAAGATCATTGCTACGATTGCACCTATGATTAATCCAGTTATTAAAATTGTTTTGTTATTAAAATCCATTTAAAATTTCACCTTTTATTTTATTTTTTGAATTTGAGATGTTTTGAGTACTAATCCGCACCTATTGCAGAATACTTCGCCATGATGTTCATCTACTAATATTTCATGTGATTTGCATTCTGTGCAAATTCCAGTGGAATGCTTAAAATTTTGTTTATTTTGTTTCATCTCTCATTCATTATACACTCTAACGATTTAAAATAATGATAAAATTTTTATTTCAATTTTAGTCTTAATCTGGATATTTCTTTTTGGATTGCTTTTTCTTCTTTTTCAAAATCATTATAGGCATGTGCGCCTAATGTACCTGATCCTAATCCAAATCTTTGTTTTTCAGACAGTTGGTATTTGTTTTTGTGATACCATTTATGCACACGATTTCGTGTATATTCTTTGTCTGCTTCTTTTCGGCAATATGTACTGCAGTACATTTGTCTGTTATGCAGTTTTTTGAATTCTTTTCCGCAGTATTTGCATTTCATTTTCTCTTAGTTTCTTCTTAAAATGAAAAAAATGATATAAAATTTAAATTATGAAAAAAATAAAGGATTCTGTGTTTGTGTGTCCTTTAAAATTAGAATATGTAAAAAGTATTGATGAAAAGGGAATAATACACTTTTTTTAAACAACTTTAAAATTTTTTTATTAATTATTTTGGCTACTATAAAAAATTTCAAACTACAAAAGATATGTGAATTCATACAAACTAAAAGGAAACACAAACAAAGTTTATCCTTCATTATATAAAGGTGGACAATTAGAAAAAAATAGTAGATTTTTTATATGTTTAAAGGTATATTGTGAGTAAAAAATTTTAGAAAAATACAAACCCACTGAGATGATTTAATCATTGAAGTTAAAAAATGTACCATATGACAGTTTTTATTTTTAAAGAGGCAAATGATTGAAAAGAAAAACCAAATAGAAAAAACAGGCATAAAAAAAATAATCCCATACTCACAATATACCAAAATTTTTTTTTATAGATCCTGTTTTCCTATAGAGAACTTCTTAAGATGTGTCCAATTATATAGTAAGCGGAAGAACAAAAAAAATTATGATTTTTTTATTCTTCACTATATAAAGGTGGACAATTAGAAAATTTTATATTAATCCTGCTGCATATTTTGCTCTTTGGATATAATTTTTTTCTATTTCCCAGTCACCTATCTTTTTTGGGAAAAATATTGTTCCTATTTTAACAGTTTCTTTACTTATCAGTATACCTTCCCTTATAAGTTTTCTTCTTTTTCGTTGGTATGCTGCTCTTTGTTCTTTTCTGCTGAAATATCTGCATTTATCACAGCAATACATTTCCCTATTGTGAGTTTTTGTGAATTCTTTTCCACAGTATTTACATTTGGACATGACCTACACCTTTATTTTTATTGTTTTATCTCCAGGAATACTGTTTCACTGCGTATTAATTGTTTTGTATATTCTATTTGTCTTTTGATATGTGCAATTTCAAATTCTAATTTTTTTATTTCGTCATATTCTTTTTTTAATTCATTTTTAACATGTTTTTTTCTGATGTCTGCATTGTTTTTTCCATATATTTCTTTGAAATCGGTTTTTTCAATTATGTCTTCTGACATGTTTTCGTAATTTTCTTTCTTTTCAAATAGATCTATTTCTTTTAGTGATAATTTTGTGATTAATTCACTCCATTCAAGTAACTTTTCTTTTATCAATGTTTTTCCAGTCATTCTCTCACCTTAATTCCCATAATATTACGAATAATTGTACTATTATAATCAGTAATAACTCATTAGTCATTTTCTCCATTCTCCCCCAGTTTTTTGCCAAGCATTTTTTTTGTATGCTAAACCGTTACGAGTGTATATTTTTCCATCGGATTCTTCTAATTCTTTTAAGAAGTTTTTTAATTTTTTATTTTCTTGTTTTAAACTCTCATTCTCTTCTCTTAATTGTTCCTCTTCTTTTAATAATTCAATGAATATATCTACTGTTTCGTTTAGTGCATTTCCTACTTCTCTTAAACTAAAAGGTTCGTTTTCATCTGAAATTCCTTTTCCTACATCCTTTTTATGGTTTGCTGCTGCTCTTTCTATTAACCCAGGATGTATCCATTTGGGATATGTGTTTTGTTCCTTTTCAGTCATTTATACAACTCCTTGTTAAAGAAATGAGGGAATTTTTCATAACAATGTTCTAAATCGCCATCAGTACAAGGGTCATACTCCCCAACATAAGTGAAATTTAAACAATTCCCATCACTCTCACGATAATATTTACAATCCGATTTAGTTATTCTCCTTTCAGTATAATGTCCATAATCAGATGGAATTTCTTTTGCAAGTGCTTTAACTTTTTTTAAACATACTGGACATTGGAATAATGTTGTATTTAATCTTCGCAATGGTAATTTACATTCTGGACAAGTGTATTGTCCTATTGTTTTTCCACATCTTGAAGAACCCCCACATAATCGTTTTTTAGTCATTCCACATCACCATCAAATTCAAATTCCTCACAAGTGCCATATTCGTTAATATCTTTTTTTGTCTTATAACATACTGCTACATTTTCTTTCATATCTGTATCAATTTGATACATTAAATGTTTGCAGTTCAGACAAATCTTATTAAGCATTTTCTGACCAGTTTTAGTATGTGCTTTCATTTACTTTCACCACCATTATTAACTACAAATCGTTTGTTTTCAGTCATTCTAAATCAACTCCCATTCGCTACAAGAATGATTTTCCATTTGTGCTTCATTATTTCCTTTTTCACAAACTTCAAACTCATCTCCATCATCAAACCAGTCATAATTTTGAAATCTGCATTGACTACAATCAAAGGCATCAGTATATTTTTTTAATTCTTTTTTTAACTGTTCATTCTCTTTATAAAAATTATTCAGAAGATTTACATTCTCTTTTGCACCCATACTGTTTTCGTATATCATTTGCCAGTATTCTTCTTGTGCAACACGATTAGCTTCTTCTTCATCAAATTCGTATTCAGGTTTGTTAAATTCTTTAATGTAGTCATCTAATGTTTTTAGACCTTTTGTGTCTGTAATGTAGTATATTTCATCATTATCTATTGCAACAAATCGTTTATCATTGCTCATAAGGGCAACCCTCCCATTTTTTTAAGATTGTATGTATCTGTTCAAGTGTATTATAATTTATTTCACTTTCTTTTTTGTATGATTGTAACTGCTGTTTTAAGTCAGTATTCTCTTCGTATAATTCATTTAATTTATCACTTTGGTATGCTTCGATTGTAACAGGTATTTTTCTATATTTTTTAAATTTAGTTTCATCAATTTTTCCAGTTTTAATACAACGTCTATTTTCAGTCATCTTTTAACTCCCTCTTTATTTATCAGGTTATATCCTCTTGATAGTATTTTGTCTATTTTTGCTAGTAATCTAACTGTATTTAAAGTATGTACTGCTGCTAATTCATTTTTTATTTCATCTAACAATTTTTCATTAATAATATGAACATTGTAGTTGGGTAGGATAATAAATTCGTTGTTGGATGTGTTACTTAATTGTTCTTTCACATATCTTAATACATTTGATGGAAAATTAGATTCTATGAATCTTAATAAATATTCAACATCATGATTATATTCTTTGATTTTTTGTTTATCTGCATCTCTTTGTATTTTCATTATTTCATAATCGTTGTTTAGTTGATTTAATAAATCAACAATTTCGGTATTTGTTATAATTTTTCCTTTGTCTTTAAGGATTTCAGTTGTCACTACTTTAACAGTATGTTCACCTGTTTTAATAGTGTCTGTATCTCGTTCTAATGTAAATCTTCTTTTAATCATAATTATCTCCTACCTATTCTTCCACCATTTTTCTTTTGTTTAATAGTTATGTCTTCATTATCTCTTGCTCGATGGTAATACTTCAAATAAACAGGACCACCAATACCTAATGTTTTTTTAATTTCAGCGTTTGGTATTCCTTCATTGTACATTTTCAGGAATTCATCATATTGATCAACATGATGTGATTCTATAACTTTAAAATTCATATTTCTCATACTCCTATAATTATCGTAGTTGGAAACTTTTTATTTTTATAAAACTTACATGTGCGGAATTGTAAATTCTTTGTTTTCACCCCAGTTTTACTGCACCTTTTAACAGTTTTAAGTGAAGGTATTGTTAAGAAACTTTTATTGTATTTGCATGATGTACATCTATACTGTCCATCATGATGTTTTGTATTTTTTTTAGATCCTGTTTTGTTGATATATTCTATCGACATTCAGTTTGGCATCTCCTTTTAATCTTCATCATTACTCTATCAAACCGCATTTTTGGATTTGATTGTAGTTCTTCTCGTATTATTTTGTTTACTTTGTCTTTATTAGCACATTCATAAGCATACCACTGATACCTTAAATAATCATGCGCCATTTCTGTTTCTGTTTTATCCACAGTCATTTTCTTCTCCCTTTCAATCGTTGGTTTTCTTGGTAGTATCTGTTAAGCAGACCAACAATTTGATATTTTGTTAAAATCTGACCATCCTTTGTTATCACAGGTATATTGCTATACCTTTGGATTGTATATGGTTGTTGTTTTTGTTTTGTCATGCTTTGTTTTCTTCCATTAACGTGAATCTTCTGCCCATTCTTAAGTTCCCTCCTTTAATGGACAGTTTTTGTATAACTCTTCAAATGCGTAACTTCCTCCAACTATGTCAATTACTTCATGTTGATCTATGCTGCATACTAATATAGGATGTGGTAATTTTTGGTAACATCCACATTTTCCTTCTCTTGCTCCTTTAAAACATGGAAATTCTTTATCTAATTCTTTCATTTTATCCTCCATTTAATCCTGTTAGTCCATAGATAAATGCTATTACTATTATTATTGCTATGATTAGTTTTTCAATCATTATTTTCACTTTTTATTTTATTTTTTATAACAATGTTATTTTATTTAGTTTTAGTTAGT
>CAYQMW010000001.1:23568-46641 GCA_964418715.1 uncultured Methanobrevibacter sp.
AGTAGTAGTAGTAGTAGTAGTAGTAGTAGTAGTGTAAAACAATAATGTAAAACAAATTAAAAATTAACTAAACTAAAAAAAATGTAAAACAGTAAAACTTGACAGTTTTACATTTCATCTGACAATACATTTTCAGAAATGTTAAACACACCTGTAAAACATTTCTCATACTCCTCAATAACCTCATTATAAAAACTCAAACTATTTTCACCTAACTTTTTAGCTGCATGATCAACAACATCAGTAAAAGCAGGTAAAATTTTAGCATGCTCCAAATCAATATGCCTATTTTTAATCAAATTATGCAAAGTTGAAACACAACCTTCAACTAACTGGTCATGTTCACTAACTTTCTGATTATAATCATCAACTTCAATCTTATGAAGCTTATTTTCAATTTCTTCTAACTGCTGTTCAAGTTCAATTTCATCCATTTTAATCTGATTGAGTTTATCTTTCAAGATACGTTGTTTTGTTTTAAGAAATTTTGTATCCTGAAACTTTGAATCACAGAAATATGCAATGACATCATAAACAGTTAAACCTTGTTTTTTAAGCATTTGTTGCTGCCATTCATGTATTCTTGCAGAAACTTGAACCGTCTTCCTATTCCTTTTCATAAATACTCACTACTCCTTTTTATTAAAAATATAATTAATTGCTGCAAGAATATGTTTACAACAATATTCACCAGGAAATTTATTTTTAGTGAAAAAATAATTCTCGCATGTACAGTTCCACATTCCATTTTCATCAATAGTGACAAGATTGTTACTTCCTGATGGAGATTCAATTTCAAGTTGGATCATTTCATCAGAAACAAAAATCTCCTCAATAATATTTTCATCTATTTTTGATGCTTTTTGAAAAAGAAATGAAGGAGAAGTCATATTCTATTTTCCTCCATCTGTGAATCTTGAAGTGATTTCTTTCTTGACTTCCCTTTCTACTTGTACAAAATCTTTATTTCTTCTTTTATAGAATGTACATTGTTTCAACAAATTTTGACGTGTTACTGGTTCATTTTTCTCTTCTAATTTTTTTGTGAGAACCTCAATATATTCATCTACTGTTTGAGGATACACTCTTTGTTTCTCCTCAGCAGGTTCTTTTTTAACAACATTCTTATTTGGAATGCTGTTTGCAACTTTGCCATTTTTAGAAAAGCTATCGGAATCTATGTAAGATTCTTCGCAGATGTGGAAAGTATTCATTAAGAGGTATCTTTTGATATATGTAATGTATGATCCTAAAGATTGGATGATATTCATCCTTGGCATTTCTTCAAGTTCTGGTAAAGGAACCCTATTTGAAACCATGATTCCAGGATCTTCAATATCCCTTACTTTTAAAATTCCTTCATTATCTGAAAATGAAAATTCAATTAATAATCCATTCTCAAAACATTCCTTAACAATAGGAGGAAGTAAATCTTCAAGTTCAAAATAATTAAAACCACCATATTTGTTTTTTCCAGATTTTTTAAATTTGTGATTTTGGAGCAAATTACCTTGTACTTTCCCTAATTTTTTGTATACCTTTCCTTTAGGTTCCATAGTTTAAGCCTCCCATTGGTATTGGAAATATTGTCTTACTGCATGATCCAAAAGATGGCAGTAATATTTTTTCATTGTTTCTCTCATACTTGTACTACTAATTGGATAATCTTTTGCGATAGAGGAAATTGATTCATGTGATTTGATTCTTTTATCAATTTCTAAAATTTCTGGAACAGTTAATATGAAAGTATTACATCTTCCTTTAATGTGTCCTTGATTATCAATACATCTATATGCTCTTGCATCTTGACTGCATCTTGATTTTGTTTCTCTTAAAATAGTTTCACTTGATTGAAGAATACTCATTGTTTCATTGATAGTCATTTTATCACTCCATAACTAGTTATGCTAAATGCAAAAATTATAAACAAAATTAAAACTAAAATCCAAAAAGCTAATATTAATTGCATTTGGTATTTTTCACTGAAAGGAACTCTTGGATAAAGAGTTTTAGGAGGCATATTTATGCAGCCTCCTTAAAATCAGTTATAACTTTTTCAAAGTTCCATAATGCCACAGTGTCTTTGTTTGATTGGCAGCCTTTGGAATAATCTTCTTTGAAAAATGTTTCTAATTCTTCAATGCTATAATCTTCTTCTAAGTTCTCTTGTTTTAGAAGGAAATGTTTTATAACATCTCGGATTAGGTGACTGTCCTTGAATTGTAATAGTTTTCTAAGACTCATGGTTCATCACCTATGAGTCTTTTGATGTATTCGTTCTCTGCTTCGCAGAATGAATCATCTATTCCAGGTTCGCCATAGTAATCTGCCATTTCATCAATTTCTTCATCAGAAGGAATGTCTGCAGCATCTCTAAGATGATTGTCAAGGTCCCAAAGTACAGGATCCATTTAGAATCCCTCCTCAATAGGCACATCAATGTCACATAATCTAGCTCCATTGTTTAATGCACTGTTTATTGCATCGTTTTGAGTGGATCCTAACCCTATTATGCTGCCATCAACAGATGCAACAACATGGCGGTTGTCTTTGAGAGGTAAAATAAAAAGTTTGCAATCTCTCATTTTAGATCACCTCTGAGGTAATAGGTTCACAAAATTCAGTCATCTTTTCTGCATAATCTTTTGCAAGATTACCGCTGTTTGCATATTCGTATAGTCGAAGTGCTTTGTTTATTTTATTGTATTCTTCAGGACTCTCTACGATGATTGTATCATTCTTGAGAGTTTCCCCTTTGCTTTTTAACTTCATAATATCGTTCTCAAATTTTTTTTGTGGAATTAATTTCGTTGGCGCTTGAAATTAATTCTTACTAATAGTTTGATATATCTTATATATAAAGGTATCTATTTAGGTATATATTCTGATAGATAATTATATATGTACCTAAAAATAAATATAAATAATATAATAAATAAAAGGAGTGAACATGAAAATGTTTGAATACAGCTCAAAAATAAATTATGCTAATCCAAATACCAAATCATTAAAAGCAGGAATACCCAAAGAGATTGTAAAAATCTTAGAAGTCGCTCCTGGAGACAAAATGAAATGGTCAGTGGAAGTAGACAACAATAAAATAAAAGTATATGTTTCAAAAGAGCAATAGAAACAATCGATAAAATTATATATTATAGTAATCAAAAGTAGTAAATGGTTACTATAAAAAAAATAATATCGTTCTCAGATTTTACTTTTTTTCAATGTAGCCAATTCTTGAAGGATTGGTTATACACATGTTGGCGCATCGAATAATCAATCATTAACTTCAAGAATTAGAAATGAGCCTATTTTTTATCCTTTTATAATGTGTTACTGTTTTTATGAATTTATCTTTATACAAATAAATTTCTTTTAAATTTTGTATATGTACAATCTCTACTTTTTTAGTACCTCCATCATGTTTTTCAAATGAATCAAAAAATCCTAATTTTAATCTATTATTATCGTTGAAATAGAATCTGCAGATTGGATAATACTTATTATTGTCTAACAATACAACACTATAAGATTTATAATCTCTGAATGTCAATCTGTTAATATCTACTATTTCACCAAGTATAGATTTTACTATGTAAAATCCTTCTATTTCTTCGTCAGTTGTAATTACATCATCAGAAGTAGATATGATTTCTTCTTCCTCTGTTTCTTTTGTATTTTGTAATGCTTGATTTAATTTGTATTCAACTTCATCATTTATTACATTTTTAAATTCTTTTTTAATAATTACATAAAATTTATCTTTCATATTCTTTGTTAAAATACCATCATAAACTTGTTTTGCAATTACTTTAATAAATTCTTCTGAAGGTGAATTAATTTCATCATATATGACTTCATGAATATCATGTGCATATTTTAGATCATCTACTCTACTCATTATGTTGTCAATATCAAATCTTTCTTTTGTGAATTTTTCTAAAATATTTATACTATTATCTGTTATATTTGTAAGGTCAAATTTAAAAAAAGGAGTTTGGTCCATTAATCCATCTTTCTGTGAATCTGTGTAAAAATTATAAATTAATCCATTTGTAAGGATTGCTATTTTTGAATCTGTAATATTGAAGTATCTATATAACTGTGAGATATGTGTTTCGTCAAGTGTTGTTTTTAGTGATTTGCATTCAATCAAAATATTTACTTGATTATCAGACACTATTGCGACGTCTACTTTTTCACCTTGTTTAGCTCCAAGGTCCGCAGTGTATTCAGTTTTTACTTCTGCAGGATTTGTAGTATCATATCCCATTACATTTAAAAAAGGTAGGATTAAAGCTGTTTTTGTTGTTTCTTCATTTTCTATATGTTGTAATTTTTCGGTCATATTTTTTGAGTATTCATATATTTTATCTTCAAAAGACATAGTTTTTTCCCTTTTTTTAATACTTTTTTTCTTATGTATAACTTATGTTGCTTGTCTATATAAATATTTATCTATTCAAATAAAATAAACCAAATTGAGTAATCGTTCAACAAAAATCAAAGAGTAATATAATTTTGTATAACAAAAGAAATGAAAATACATGGGATTTGATTTTTCATGTTTAACATAACATACAATATATTGTTGTATAGTTCAATCAACCTCAAATAATATTCAATCTAAATACTCTTTCAATAATTCATTAACAATCCTTTCAGTTTCATCACGAATATTCTTTTTAATCTCAAGATTTTCATTTTTAACTTGTTTTAATTCTTCTTTTGTCTGTTCCAATTCAGTTTTAAATTTATTTACCTCTTCAATTACCAAAAATGGCAAAGCAGCAATATATTCTTCTTTTAAAACATGAGGTTTTATTCTAATATATGCTTCATGAGCAACACCTTGCAGCTTCCGACCTTGCAATAAATTTATTTTTTCAGTTGAAAAACCTGCTTCCGCAAGTTGACTTGCATGATATTTTCTGAGCATGTGCGCACGTATCCTGTTAAAAGCTCCAACAGTTCCTAAATTCAATTTATGATTAATGCTTTCAAATGCTTTTCCTATATATCGGTAACTGATATTAAATAATTTTGATTCATTAGTTAATTTATCTTCTCGACTTAAAAGATAAAGATTAATAGATTTAACTGCTTCATGAGAGCAGAAAGTAAAATAATCTTGCTTTGTTTTTTGTCTTGTTAAAAAAAAGGTAGGTATCACATCTATATTATTCATTTGAGAGATCGCTTCATAAATATCATCACTATTATGATATTCTTTTGTTGCAGAAAGATAATCTTTTATAGTAATATTATATGCGTCTATTCTACTTACTCCGCTACTAGATAAAAATAGTATAACTGGTTTCATTTTTTGCGGAGCAATGTTTAATGCTTGTTGCAAAACTTCCCTATCAGGTAATTTGTCATACGAAATTTGTTGATAATGAAAAGTATTTTTTGTACTAAAATAAGGTAATTGAGGTATTTCTATCTCGAAATGCCTATAAAATGTAAGTATGCTACTAAAATATGTTTTTGCAGTTCCTACACTGTGTTTTGAGTATAGATGTTCCCTATAATTTAATAAAAATCTTCTAGTATCTGTATTTTTCCATCGGATATTGTCATTTTCTTCTTTTTCCGCAATATTTAATAATTTAACAATGTCATATTCGGTAAACTCTTCATAATTCTTTATATGTAGAGAATATAATTTTTTTGTTGTTTTTCCAGTGCCTCTCTGATTAAAAAAAGTTTGTATTAATGTTTCTCGGTCTGTCATATTTTTTCATCTTCTATCCTCTAATATATTAATAATGTGGAAGAGCATGTGAAAACAAATATTATAAAAAAGGTACAAAAAAATACCATTTTATATGATAAATTCAGCAAACAGCAAGGTAAGAAGACATGGATATTTTCAATTTATTATATGTATAGTAGGATGTATACTTGGAATTTATTTTATGTTTCGTCAAATATAGAAAAAATAGTAAATTTAGATAAATAAATTTTAAAAACATTTAAAATTAAACTAATCTTAGAAAAACAACTTAATATAAAAATATATAGATTATATGTGAGTAAATGATAAAAAAGAACATTAATGATTTGTAATAAGTTATGAGTAAATTAAATTATTAATTGAATATTAAAAACTATTTATAAGAAATAGATCTGCTAATTAAAATAAAATAATTAAAATAAAATAAACAAAAAGAGATGAATTAAATATTATCTAATTCATTTGATTTTTCTTCTAATTTTTTAAGCTCTTCCATGTGATGGTTTAATGTAAATTGATTTGCCGGTTTTGAAGTTGTAATAGAATGTTTTTCAACCATAAGTTTATAGATTAAATATTTATCTCTTGTTAAATCAATGTCCTCATCATCATCTAATAATTCTAAACTGTTTATTTCATTTAGAATATTATTATATTCTTCCTCTTCTTGAGCGATTAAATCATCAATAGGTCTTTTTTGCAAATCTAAACTCATTTGTCTTGGAAGTGCAACTAAACCATTTACTGTTTTTCCTTCAACTTCAAATTCAGATTTTCTAATTTGTTCCATATTATTTAATACATGTTTGGAAGTAACATTTGTAACTGGAATTTCATTTGAAACACCTACAAGATTTAATTCATATTCATTTTTCCAATTACCTACTTTATATACAACATAATCTGGATTGTTAGCTTTAATTGTGAAATTTCCTTCAACCATAATAATTCATAACCTTAAATTTTAATATTAGTATAATTAATTTTATTAAATAAATTTAATAAATTTTAATAACTTTTAATAAATTTTTATAAACTTAATATAAATTATATTTTATCTATAAAGTACTAAAAGTTTTTTAAAAAAATAAAATCTTAAAATAAACAAAGAATACATAATAGTAATTAAGTTAAAAAAAATACTAAAATAAAAAAAATTAGAAAATTAATAAAAAAAAACAATTAAATCAAAATAAAACAATAAAATTAAGAAATTATTAATTAATCCAATATTTAAGTGGCGTTAAAATGAATAATATTAAAATCGGATTATGTCAGATGAATGTAGTTGATAACAAAGACGAAAACCTTAAAAAAGCATCTTCAATGATTAAAAAAGCAAAAGATGAAGGTGCAGATATTGCAGTACTACCTGAAATGTTTAACTGCCCCTATGAAAATGAGAAATTTATTGAATACTGTGAGAGGAAGGAAGATAGTGTGACTCTTTCTACCATCAGCAAACTTGCAAGTGATTTAGACATCTATATTCTAGCAGGATCTATTCCTGAAGAGATTGATGGTAAAATCTACAATAGCAGTTTCTTCTTTGATAATCATGGTGAGATTATTAAAAACCATAAAAAGGTTCACCTATTTGATATTGATGTTACTGACGGAATTACTTTTAAAGAATCAGATACTTTAAGTGCAGGAGATAGTTTTAATATTGCAGATACTCCCTTTGGAAAAATAGGTATGGGAATTTGTTATGATTTACGTTTTGTAGAACTTTCACGTATATTGGCACTTAATGGTGCAGACATGTTGATTTTCCCAGGAGCTTTTAATCTTACAACAGGACCTGCACATTGGGAAACTCTCTTTAAATCCAGAGCATTAGACAATCAAGTTTATGCAATAGGTGTTGCACCAGCATTAAATAAAGAAGCGAATTATCATTCCTTTGGTCATTCATTAGTTGCAAGCCCATGGGGAGATATTATATCAGAATGTGGATTTGATGAAAAACTCTTAGTTGTTGATATTGATTTAGACAAAGTTAAAAAAGTTAGAGAAGAAATACCTGTTTTAAAAAATAGACGTATTGACTTGTATGAAGTAAATGAAAAATGAAAATAAAACAAATAAACTAATTAAAAGTAATCAAATAAAAAAAAAATATGAAAATAAGAAAATAAGAAAATAATTAGAAAATTAACTAAGCAGTTAATTTATCTAATCTTTTAATAAACCATTCTTCTTTTCCAGGGTTTAATTTAGTTAAGTTTTCAATTGCAAGATTTAAGATATTAACCTCTTCATCATGCATGTTTAATTTTCTATAAAGAATAGCTGCTCTTTTATATGATTCTGGACTTTTAGCCCCTTCTTTAGCATGAACTGAATATTCTTTTGCAGCTGCTTCAGGGTCTATTTTTTCTAATGCTTTAATATCTTTCATAGGTTTAGCCTTAGAATGAGTTGGTTTTGCACCAGATTTCATCATTTTTTCAGCCTTTTTAAGAGTCTTATTACATGATTTTTTAAAGTCTTTATCTTTTTCTTTACGTCTTGCCTGTTTAATAAGTGCAATAGATTCAGGGGTTGCTAAATCTCCAAGTGCATAAATTGCATATAATCTTACACCCCAGTCCTCATCATCTAAACCTTTTGCAATAGCATCCATTTTGTCCCTTGCTTGAAGTGATCCTAATCCTCTAATAGCTGTTTTTCTAACACCAAAATCTTCATCATCAACAGCACTTACAAGAGCATCAATTGTTTTTTCACTATATGTTTATTTAAGAGCAAAAGTTAAAAAACGTTTATCCTGACCAGTAGCCTCATTAAACTTTTCAATTAATTTATCCACAGCCAAATCCCCCATAGTTCCAAGGATTTGTGCTGCACCAAATCTTACATTAGCATTTTCATCAGTAGTAGCTTCAATTAAAGGATCAATTGCAGATTCATCTTGAACTCCTTCTAAACTTTTAATTGCATCTTTCCTAACTGAAACATCATCATCTTTAAGTTTTAAAATAGCTTCATCGTAGTCATATTTTACCATATTTATTCCTCTAATAAATTATCAAACTTTTAATTTTTAAATCATAATGAAATTTTTCTATTATTTTATTATTTTCTTTAAAAATATATAAAAATTATTAAAATTTAATAATATTAATTTTAATTTTTTAAAATTTAATAATAATAATTATTTAATTAAATATTTATTAATTAATAGTAATTTATTATTTTATTTATTAATAGTTTTCTAAAATAATATTAATTTTAAATATTTTTAATAATTTTAATACTTTTAATAATTGGATAAAAATTAGAATTAAAATTTCCTTCCAAAATAAGTTAATAAAATAAAATTTAGGAAAATATTATAAAAATTATAAAATGTTTATCTAAATTTGTTTTAAGTAAATACTTTTTAGAAAAATATTTAAATATTTGAAATAAAAATTTACCACATAACCAATAATTTATCAAATTATTAAATAATTATTAAATAACTAAATTATTTATTATTGAATTATTAACTTATTGGAATAGTCTATTATGAATTATTAAATTTATTAATGAGATAATATGTTAAAGGGAGATTCAAGAGAGGCCAATATTGTAAAGACCAGTATTGTAGGAATTGTTGTAAATGTTATACTTTCAGTTTTTAAAATATTTGTAGGATCTATTACAGGAAGTATAGCAATTGTTTTAGATGCTGTAAACAACTTAAGTGATGCGTTAAGTAGTGTAATAACTATTATTGGAATGTACCTCTCATCCAAACCACCAAATCGTAAACATCCTTATGGATATGGAAGAATCGAATATTTCTCAGCACTTATAATAGCTGCAATAATCATTACAGCAGGTGTTGACTCTCTTATTGAATCTGTACATAAAATCTTTGCTCCAAGTGATGTTTCCTATTCTCTCATTGCATTTGTAATTATGATTGTGGCAATTATAGCTAAACTTTTACTTGGAAGATATACTATTAAAAAAGGTAGAGAAAATAATTCTGAAAGTTTAATAAATAGTGGTAAAGATGCAAGTTTTGATGCAATACTTACATCTGCCACACTTGTATCTGCAATAATATTTACCCTATTCCACATTAATCTAGATGGGATTTTAGGAGCAATAATTGGTATTGTAATTATTAAATCAGGACTTGAAATGATACTTTCATCTCTTAGTGAAATTTTAGGTGAAAGGGTAAATGAAGAGTTAAGTGAAAATATTCACCGTGATGTTGAAAAATTTGATAATGTTCATGGTGCATATGATTTGGTTTTAAATAATTATGGACCTGAAAATTATATTGGAAGTATACATATTGGAGTTGATGAAAGTTTAACAGGAGGTGAAATCTATAAACTGTCACGGAAGATTCAAGGTGAAATTATAAGAAAATATGGAATATTTTTAACAATAGGAATCTATGCAACAAACTCGAAAGACCCTGAAATTCAAAAGATAATCTCTTCCCTAACAGAAACCTGTATGGCCAAAGAGAATATTCTCCAAATTCACGGAATTTATGTTGATAAAGAGACAAAAACCATTAATTTGGATATTGTAGTGGATTTTGATATTGAAGATACTGAAAAATATAAAGAAAACCTTATAAAGGAACTTGAAGAGAGTTTTAAAGACTACACAATCTACATAATACTCGAAAGAAGTATAAGTGATAATTTAATTTGAATTTTTATATTTTATTTTAAGGAATTTCCTTATAAAAACAGATTTTGTTTAAAAAAAAAAGGTGAAAAATATGTCAATTTATGATTTTGAAGTAAAAAATACTGAAGGCGAGATGGTTTCTTTAAGCCAATACAAAGGACAAGTATTATTAATAGTTAACTCTGCTATCAAATGTGGATTTACTCCACAATACAATGAATTAACTGAAATATATAATGAATTTAAAGATGACGGATTTACAATCCTTGATTTTCCATGTAATCAGTTCAATAAGCAAGCCCCAGGTACAGGAGAAGAAATTGCTGAAGTCTGCAGAGCAACATTTTTAGTCCAATATCCAATTTTTGAAAAGATTGATGTTAATGGTGAAAACGAAGATCCACTATACACTTATCTTAAAGAAGAACAACCATTTGTAGACATTACAGGAGATGGTGCTAGAAAACTAAAACTTGTTGTTAAAATGACTGACAGACATTATAAAGACAACAATAACATTAAATGGAACTTTACTAAATTTTTAGTTGACCGTGAAGGTAATGTTGTTAGACGATTTGAGCCAACTGAAAGTTTAGATGATGTTAAAGGAGCAATTAAAGAATTATTATAATTTTTCTTAATTTTTATTCAATTTTAATTTATTTTTTTATTTAAGATTGAAATTAATTTTTATTTCTATTCTTTTTTAGATTAAATTTAATTTTTTTTACCTATTCTACTTTTTATAAAATTTTTAAAAAAATCAATATTTTAAATATTATTTTTAATAAACTATATTTATGAATAAGAAAATTATTATTGGACTTATTGTAAGTGTAACAGTACTGATTTTAAGTGCCGGAGCTTATGCATCATCATCAAATATTGATGTAGCTGGGCTTAAAGACATGAAAAATATTACTGTTGACTCTAAAAGTTTAGATGAAAGTAACGGACTATATCACAGTTCTGATGCAGATAGCAACCCTATTTTAATTAAAAATGGAGGAAATTTAAAATTAACCAACTCTTTTATAAATAAAACAGGAGATACTGCTTCAACTGGTGATGATGCTGATTTTTATGGAATTAATTCAGGTATTTTAGTAAACACCAATGGAACTTTAGACATATCAAATGTTGAAATAAATACAAATTCTAAAGGATCCAATGGTATTTTTGTAACAAATGCTGAAAGTAGTTCAAATAGTGGAGATTCCACTCAAACCAGTGGTGAAGCTCAATCCCCAGAGGACGGTCAAAACCAAGGAGGAGAAGGAACTCAACCACCAGAAGCACCAGGAGATAATCCAAACCAAGGTGAAAATGGAAACCAACCACCAGAAGCACCAGGAGATAATCCAAACCAAGAGGGAGATGGAGGACAAGGCCAGGGCAATAGTGGTCAAGGTGGTGAAACTACAGTTTCTGGAACTACACAAGCCAATATTAAAGATGTGACTATTACAACACACTCTGATAAATCAAGAGGGCTTGATGCAACATACAATGGTATTATTAATGGAGAAAATGTAATAATCAACACAGATGGTCAAAGTTGTGCTGCCCTTGCAACAGACCGTGGCGAAGGACAAGTGCATGTTAAAAACTCAAAGATAAACACAGGAGTTAGTAAAGAAAGCGGTAGAGGATCACCTTTAATTTATTCAACAGGAAATATTACAGCTGAAAACACAGAAGGTACAGCATATGTATCTCAAATTGCATGTATTGAAGGTAAAAACTCAATAGAACTTTCAAACTGTGACTTAAAAGGTGCTGGTGGAGGTAACAGACAAGATGGATCTGATTATGTTGATTTAGGAGGCATATTTATCTATCAAAGTATGAGTGGAGATGCGGATGTTGGAACATCAATCTTTAAAGCCACTGACTCTAAACTAAGTATCCCATCTAATTCTCCTGTTTACAGCAAAGCTCCAATGTTCCATATAACTAATACTGCTTGTGATATTAATTTAGAGAAAACTGAATTAAGCTTTGGTAGTGGCATATTTCTAGAAGTTGCCGGTCAAAACCAATGGGGAAATGAAGGTTCTAATGGGGGAACAGTTAAGTTAAATACTGATAATGAAAATATTGATGGTAATGTTACAGTTGATGAAATAAGTAACTTAAATTGGACCATGAAAAACACACAATATAAAGGAACTATTAATTCTAGTGGAAACACAACTGTTAATGTTGCTGATGGTTCAACTTGGACTTTAACTGGAAACTCAACACTTTCCTCTTTAGAACAAACTGGAAATATTGACTATGGACAATACAGTTTAACTGTTGGTGGTAAAACATATAACGATTCAAACCCTTATAAAGCTTAAAAAGTAAATTCATTTAAAACTTATTTTTTGTTTTTTATTTTATTGGAAAATATTATTCCAATAAACTAATTTTTTTACTATTTTTTACTATTTTTAGAATTAAACTTTAAATAAACGAAAATTACTAGAAGTTTTAAAAGAAAATTTCAAATGTTAAAAAAAATAAAAAAATTAATTACCCGAAGAAAAAAAACTTTAAACTGCTAATTTTTAAAAATTCTTTAACTGATTAAAATGATAAAAAAACAGACCAAAGAATATTCAAAGGAAGAAATATTTTCTATTCTTCACCCATGGGTTAGGCAATGGTTTAGTGATAATTTTAAAGATTTTACCCCTTCCCAGAAAATGTCCATACCTGAAATCCATATGCAAAATAATATTCTTATCTCCTCACCAACAGGTAGTGGTAAAACATTAACTGCTTTTTTATCAATCCTATCAGAGTTATGTACTTTAAGTGAAAAGGACGAACTTGAAGATAAAGTATATTGTATTTATATTTCACCACTTAAGGCATTAGATAATGATATTGAGCGAAACTTAGAGACTCCACTTTCTGAAATTGAAAAAATTGCAGGACGTGATTTAAACATTAGAAAAGCTGTTCGAACAGGAGATACTACTAATTACCAACGTCAAAAAATGCTTAAAAAACCACCGCATATTCTTATTACAACCCCTGAGACCCTTGCAATATTACTTGTTGCTCCAAAGTTCAGAGAGAAATTATCAAATGTTAAATATGTGATTATTGATGAGATACATTCTCTTGCAAATAATAAAAGAGGAACTCATTTATCATTATCACTTGAAAGATTAAATACATTAGTTGGTGGATTTGTACGTATTGGATTATCTGCTACTGTTTCACCAATTAAAGAAGTTGCCCGCTTTCTTGTAGGTAATGAATATGGAGTAGAGAGAAACTGTAAAGTTGTAAATATAGATTATAAAAAAGAACTGGACCTGCAGGTTATAAGTCCTGTTAGTGATATTGTTATTGCTGACACGGAAGATACTCGTATTGGAATGTATGAGATTGTAGATGACCTTATCCAAGAACATAATACTACACTTATTTTTACAAATACCCGTAGTGGAACTGAAAGTTTTGTCTATACACTTAAAAAGCTTTTTCCAAATCATTATAATGAAACCAATATAATGGCACACCACTCTTCACTTTCTAAGGAAATGAGACTTAAATGTGAAAATAATCTTAAAAATGGGCAGTTAAAAGCTGTTGTATCAAGTACTTCACTAGAGTTAGGAATTGATATTGGTTATATAGACCTTGTAATTTTAATAAACTCACCTAAATCTGTTTCCCGTGCCCTGCAGAGAATCGGTAGAAGTGGTCACAGATTACATGAGAAATCCAAAGGAAGAATAATTGTAACAAATCGTGATGATTTAATTGAATGTAGTGTACTTTTAAAAGATGCAGTGGAAGGTAAAATTGATAGAATTCATATTCCATGTGACTGTTTAGATGTTCTAGCCCAACACTTATATGGTATGGCAATAGAAAACCCTCAGGATATAGATTTTACATATGAGATTATAACTAAAAGTTACTGTTATCAAAATTTATCTAGAGATGATTATGAAGATGTATTAAGTTATCTTGCAGGAGAATATACTGCCCTTGAAGAAAGATATGTTTATCCAAAAATCTGGATTGATTATAAGGAAAACACCTTTGGTAAACGTGGAAAAATGGCAAGAGTATTATACTCAACAAATATTGGAACCATACCTGACAGATCAGGAATTCTAATTAAGTGTGATGGAGAGGTCGTTGGAAGAGTAGAAGATGATTTCCTTGATAAGCTTAAAAGTGGAGATACATTTGTTCTTGGAGGAAGTACTTTTAGATTTAAATATTCAAAAGGAACAGTAGCATTTGTCTCACCTGCCGGAGGCCCACCAACAATACCTCGATGGTTTTCCCAACAATTACCACTTAGCTATGATTTAGCCCTAGATATTCAAAAATTCAGAGCCAACATGGAACTGAAATTTAGATACAGTACTGGAAAAGAAGATGTTTTAGAATACATTAACAATTATCTATATGTAGATGGTTTTGCAGCTAACTCTATTTATGAATATTTTAATGAGCAATATCTATATGCTCAGATTCCATCTTATAAAAAAATTTTAATTGAATATTATAAAGGATATGGTGGAAAACGTTTTGTAATATTCCACAGCTTATTTGGCCGTAAAGTAAATGATGCCTTATCACGTGCAGTTGCATATATTGCATCACTCCAATATAATACAAACATTACCATATCAGTATCAGATAATGGATTTTATCTAAGTGCAGATGATGGAAAAATTGGAGGTTTAGAGTCCTTTAAAAAACTAAATAGTAAAAATTTTGTAAATGTCCTGCTTAAATCCTTAGATAAAACTGAAATATTAGCACATCGTTTTAGAGATTGTGCTGGGCGAAGTTTAATGACTATAAGAAACTATAAAGGAGAAAGTAAGACTGTTGGAGTTCAACAGGTTAGAGCTAGAATTTTGCTAAAATTTGTTCAGGAAATGGATAAAAATTTCCCAATACTAAAAGAAGCAAGAAGAGAATCTAGTGAAGATTATATGGATATGAACAATGCCCTAGAAGTTATTAAAGCTGTTGAAAATGGAGATATTGAACTTAAAACCATAAAGACAGTTATACCAAGCCCATTTGCATTTAATCTTGTATCCCAAGGTTATCTTGATGTTTTAAATAAAAATGATAAGGCAGAATTTTCAAAAAGAATGCATAAGGCTATTTTAGATGAGATAAAAGATAAATTAAAAAATGAATATTACTAATTTTAAAATTTAAAAAAAAAGAAAAAGAGAATAATTATAAAATAAAATTAAAATAAAAAAAATAAAAAAAATGGAGATTATTTAGCGTTCTCCAAATCACCAGATATGAAAGTTTCATATCCTTTTAAGTCCATTAAACCATGACCTGAGAAATTAACAACAATGGTTTTTTCCTCACCAGTTTCTTTACATTTAAGAGCTTCATCAATAGCTGCTTTAACTGCATGGTTTGTCTCAGGTGCAGGAATAACACCCTCACAATTAGCAAATAATTGGCCTGCTCTGAAAACATCATTTTGTTGAGCGGTTACAGGTTTAATATAACCTTCATGAGCTAAAAGAGATACTTGAGTATTCATACCATGATATCTAAGTCCACCAGCATGTACAGAAGGTGCAACGAAATTGTGACCTAAAGTATACATTTTTAAAAGTGGAGTGTATCCAACATTATCACCAAAGTCATAATCATAATCTCCTTGAGTTAAAGTAGGACATGCAGATGGTTCAACTGCAATAAATTCAGTATCACTATTTCCTTTAATTTTTTCTCTTAAGAATGGGAACAATGCTCCACCGAAATTACTTCCACCACCAACACAAGCAATCATAGTATCTGCTTCTTCTTCAGCAATTTCAAGTTGAGTTTGAATCTCTTGACCAATTACAGTTTGATGTAAAATAACATGGTTTAATACACTACCTAATGTATATCTTACTTTATCATCAGATAATGCATCTTCAACTGCCTCAGAAATAGCCATACCAAGAGAACCCGGAGTATTAGGATCTTCTTTTAAGAATGATTTACCAACTTCAGTGTTTTCACTTGGAGATGGATATAATGTTGAGTTATATAATTGCATTATACCTTTTCTAAATGGTTTTTGTTCATATGAAATTCTTACCATATATACAGTACAGTCAATTCCCATTAAGGAACATGCAAGAGAGAGTGCAGTACCCCATTGACCAGCACCAGTTTCAGTAGTTACTCTTTCAACACCTTGTTTTTTTGCATAATATGCTTGTGCAATTGCACTATTTAATTTATGACTACCTGTTGGAGAAGTATCTTCTCTTTTATAATAGATTTTTGCAGGAGTATTTAATTTTTCTTCTAAACCTTTAGCCCTGTATAATGGAGTAGGTCTTCCAATTCTTTGATATAATTCTCTTACTTCTTTTGGAATTGTAATAAATCTTTCAGTTGAAAATTCCTGATTTAAACATTCCTGAACAAAAATATCAGGTAAGGTACTTATTTGATCTTTACCTTCACTGTTTTTTGGAGCAGGAAGTTCTACAGGTAAATCAGCATTAATATTATACCATTGTTTTGGTACATCATCACTAGATAATTCTATTCTATACACTTTTTCACCACATAAATATTTTTAAAATTATTTTGTAAAATTTATTAATTTTTTATAAAACAAATTTATACAAATATTATGTATAAGGTACTATTTAAATCTTTATTGTACAAAAATATACAATGAAAATTTTGCAGATTAATTCATAATATAAATTCCATAAATTAGCACCGATTATATAAAAAACCAAATAAAGAAATAAAAGAAAAAACTAATACTAAATTATAACACTAAATGATACTGCATATATAAAATGGTTTTCTTTAATAGATAATAATTATTAAATATCTTTGAAATATATGGCGTGATTATAATGGGATTGTTTGATAAATTTAAAAAACCAAAATGGGAAAGTGAAGATCCGGATACAAGAATTGAAGGTATTAAAGAATTAGATGATCAGGAAATTTTGCTTAATATAGCTAAAAATGATAAAATTAAAAATGTTCGAAAAGAAGCTGTAAAAAAGATAACAGACCAAAATGAATTATATTCCATAGCAAATAATGATAAAGAGGATATTGTTCGTGAAGAAGCATTTGACCATATTAGAGATGAAAATTTATTAATGGAGTTGGCTAATAATTCAGTTAAATTTGATATTGCAGCATCTAGAAAATTAACTAAGCAATTAAAAGAAGAAAATAAAGAAGATTCACTGATAAAGATAGTACAAAATGAAGAAAATATATTTTATCTTCGAGAATATGCAGCAGAAAAAATAACAAACCAAGAAATATTAATAGACATAGTTAAAAATGATTCTGATTTAAAAGTTCGTAAAAATGCATTAAATAATATTACAAATCAAGAATTACTAATAGAATTACTAAGTGATGATGAATTTGATTTAGAAAAAGAAACCCTTGAAAAAATCACCGACCAGGATGTATTAATAGAAATAGCATTGAACAATCAATCTAAATTTTTTAGACGAGGAGCAATCCCTAATATAACAAATCAGGATGTACTGGTAAAGATTGCATTAACTGACAGTGACAGAGAATGTCGAGAAATGGCAATTTCCTCTTTAACAAATATTAATGCATTTGAAAAACTTAATAATGTTACATCAACTTTATATGATGTTGAAAATTATGGGGCAATTATAATTGAAAAAAGTGGTAATATTGTAACTGGAAAAGAGAATATTTTTAATAATTTAAAAAGGACTGACAGTTCAAATATGCATATTGAATCTCCATCAGATGCAGTGTTAATAAGTATAGACTTGAGAGATGAAAGTGGAGATTTATCAAAGTATTTTTATAAAAAAATTATAATCGGCCATGGTTTAGGAGATTTAGAAATTAAAGAAGACTACCTTTTTAAAAATTTAAAATTCCTTATTGTTCAGGGTATCAGTGATAAAGTAACTAATATTGATGGAATGTTTACTGGATGTCCTAATTTAATTGAAATTAAAGGATTAGAAACATGGGATGTTAGTGGTCTTTCTGATAAAACATATTATAATGATATTTATAATAAATACATGAATTAACCATAGATAAGTGATTTAATGATTATCTGTAAATTACTAAATCTCTTAAAAATTAAAATTATTTTTCTTTAAAAGTAGAGAGGTGATATGGGTTAATTTATCTTCTCTATCTAATTTTTTAATTTCTTCTTTAGAAAAATATCCATAATCCACATGTTCATTACTTAACTGAATTTCCCCTTCATCAAGTATTCCGTACATAGCCAAATTAACAGCCTTGATTTTTTCATTATTTTTACATGCAGTGAAAGTATCCTCACAAGCTGTGTAAAACCCTAATATTTTAACATCCAAACTGGTCTCTTCCAAGACTTCTCTTTTTAAACCTTCATCAAAAAATTCATTTCTTTTAACTTTTCCACCTGGAAGTTCCCACCTACCAGAATCATGAGAGGTTTTACTTGGTCTTTGAAGAAGGAGTAATTTATTATCCTTTTTAGTAATTAACCTCATAGCCAGACCAAATCCTATTTTCTCCCCTTCCATAATATCACCAATTAAACAAAGATAACTTCCTTACATATTTTTTCTAATTTTTCTCTAAATAAATCAATATTAATACCTGGAAATGCATCTATAATTCCAATATCAAATTCCCCCTCCACTACATCAACTAAATTATTTAAATCTTCATTGTATATTGTATATTTATCCTTAGGAATTTGATTAATTTTTAGGTTAAATTCTGTAGTTTCAACTGCTTCGATATAAATATCATTAAATAAGACAAAACTAGCATTTGATTTTAAGGCATATATTCCAAGAGTTCCAGGACCACACATTCCATCTATAATCCGAGGATTTTTATACTTTTCTAATGCTTGTTGAACTTGATTGATTTTTCCTTGATGTTTTCTTGGAAATTCAATATGGATTTTTGATTGTTCTTTATAGATAGCCATATTTATATTAGGAATGTTTGGAATATCAACTCTAATATCACAACCTGCTAAAAGTTCATATTCTTCAACATCACTATTTGAATCTAATTGACCAACTGTTAATTTAGGATTGCCTTTGATAACACCTTTAACTTCACTTACCTCAGTTGTAATAATATTTGCAGTTTTATCATCTATGTTTTCTAAAATTAAAACTAAAGTATTCTCACTTAACATTGGTGTTTCTTCAAGATATACACCAGGAGTGATAAGTGGAATCCCTAACTTTCTAAGTGAAGCAAGTGAGTCTTTAAGTATGCCTTGATTGATTAATATTTTTATAACATGTGAAAGTACCGCATCTAAACTTCTCTTACCACATGAAGAGCACCTACCATAATTAGAATCTAATTCATCTAAATTTAATTGTCGTTTAATAGGTGTTGCTTTTTTAAGTTCAATAACACTGCAATCTTTACATGGTAAGTAAAATTCATCAAGATTTTTAAAAATATCCTCTATATCCTTAATGCAATTTTCACTACAAGCACATTTCATAAAAATATATTTATTATTCATATTATTAATTTTTTAAATAAAAATTCCATTAAATATTAAAAAATTTTATAACATTAGATTAAAAATAATTGAAAATTACTAAATTTATGAAAATTAATTAAGGTAAATTAATATAGTTTACCTCCAGTATACTCATTTTCCTCAGTGTAGATTCTAATAAGTCTATCTACAACATCCTCATACATTAATCTATATCCAATAGCACCATTGCCATCTTTCATTTCAACATTGTTTAGACTTTTATCAGCAGCTTTACTACTATTGTTAATTATATACCACATTCCATGAGGAGTATAAATAAATAATGAGCCATAACCTTCATCTCTTCCATTTTTAAAGCTGTCATTTGGATCATATATTTTTGTTGAATGAATTGCAAGACGACTTAAATCCTGAGCAGGTTGTGTGCCTCCTTTTTTAAATAAAACTTCAAGCCATTCAAATGCCTTATCTTTTAGCTGAACTTTCTTAAGAGGATCTTTAAATGCCTCTTCCACTTTTTTATTCCTCTTTTCAAGTGTATCTTCAATACATAATGTTTCTTCAATTTTTGGAACATCCTCTTCAAGACATCTCCATCCTTCAGGCCTTCCAGTAACTTCAGTAATACCATTTACAAAGTCTTTTCTACCATATCTTGTCATATATGGATTAATTTTCTCAAAATCTTCATCAGGTATTTTCTGATTCAAACCATATAAATAACCTAATCCATTAGCATCATAACATTTAGTCTCTAATTTTAATGGTTTTTTATCCGCCATTTAAATCACCAATAAAAAAGTAAAATTTATAATTTACTATATTATATCATCATATATTTAAATAGATAATTAAATTGATAATCAGATTAAAAATAAAATAAAATAAAAAAATAAATTATAAACTATAAACCAATTTTAGAATTATCCAATACTGGAAAATTAAAAAATGAATTAAATTAAAATAAAATAGGATTATTATGATAATAAATATTAGTGAACGGACAGATATTGTAAACTATTATACTCCGTGGCTTATTAATAGATTAAAAGAAGGTTATGTTTACTCCAGAAATCCTTACTACAGAGAACAAGTTTATAATATTGATTTAAATCCTAAAAAAGTTGACGGCCTTGTTTTTTGTTCTAAAAACTATGAAAATATTTTAAAATATATGGAAAAAATTAACTCAACATATCATATACTGGCCCAATACACCATAACCTCATACAATAAAGATGTAGAACCTAATGTAGCAAGTATAGATAAAAGTATTCAAACTTTAAAAAAATTATCCCAGATTATTGGCCCTGAAAAAGTAGTATGGCGTTTTGATCCTATTTTACTTACTGAAGATTATACGATATCCAAACATATGGAAACTTTTGAATATATTCTATCTGAAATCCACGAGGATATTTCATTTTGTATTTTTAGTTTTGTTGATATGTATCAGAAAGTGTATAGAAATATGAAAGAAATAATCCCCTTTAAAAATAGAGACATTGAAGATATATTAAGCTCAATGAGTAAAATTAGTCAAAATTATAATATAGTTTTACAGAATTGCTGTGATAATTATGATTTTGAAAAATATGGAATTCTCCAACGTGGCTGTATAACTAAAGAAATATTTGAAAAGTCTAACAAAATAGTGTTAAAAGATAATATCCCTCACAAAGGTAATAGAAAAGCTTGTAAATGTATGCCTACAAGAGATATTGGTGCATATAACTCATGTTTAAATGAATGTAAATATTGCTATGCCAATAAAAAACCTGATATTCCTAAAAAAATTATAAAATTACACGATGAAAAATCCCCACTATTAATCGGACACCTTAATGAAAATGATAAATTAATTGATACAAAACCAGCAAATTATATCAAAACTAAAGAAAAGACATTATTTGATTATTATTAAAAAATTAGAAAATAAACTTGTAATTAATTCAACAATATAAAGAGAATTTAAAGATAAAAAAAAGTATGGGAAGATAAATAATAAAATACCTATCTTCAATTAATATTATCAATATTATGCTTCTAATTTAGTCCAACTATTTAGATATGGAATATTAGATTTTAAATCTCCTGCTTTATCTCCTATTGTAGATTCAATATCACTCCAATTCGTATCATTAATATAATCATTAGCCTTAGATTCTAGAGTATTAGTTATATTTTCTACTGTAGAGACAGCATCATCTAAATTAGTGCTATTAGGGTAAACATTTTTGTACTCTACGGATTGAGCCATATGCAATGCTACATCTTTGTCCTTAGAGCAGATTATAATATTATCATGAGAAGTTCCATTTTCTAAAGGAATACAATAAAATTTACCATTATAATTCACTTTAATAATATCAAATACATGGATTTCTAATAATTCATCGGCATTTATTACATAACATGTGAAATTATCAATTTTTTCAATTTCCCCACTTTTTATTACTTCCTTTATTAAGTTAAAACTTATTCCATTTAAATTAATACCCTCTTGGTGACTATTATAAGTAACTAATGCCCCCTTATCCCAAGTCCAAATTTTAACACCTTCAAACTCTCCACGATATCTTGTCACGTCGGCAGGAACATCCATACTTGTTCCATTTGGTGTTATATTAATTCTTTCATAATTTACTGAACTTGTAAGAATTATTACAATGATACCTACAATAATTAAAAGTAATATGACAATTATAAAGATTTTTCTATTATCCATAATTATACCTTCATTATTTAATGATTTAACAATTGTACATGACCTATTTTTTTAAAAACTTATTTTCATTTATTTATAATTTCTTAAAACAAGAAATAGAAACTATAAATATTAATAACCATATTAAAAGATTGTTTTTTATAGTATATATAAATTATATAATGAATTTGTGTTAAATTATAAATAAAACATATCATAATGTTGTGATATGACAATATTTATATATTTGAATATTAATATTACCAATTAGAAAATTTAATGTGATAAAATGGCAGACAAAAAAAATCTTGAAAATATAGGTGATGATGTTTGTGAGATAATGAACCCTCATGAAGATGTTATCGAAAGAGTAAAAAGTCGTATGATTGATGAAGAAGAATATCAAGAATTATCTGTGTTTTTTAAAATCTTCGGTAACCCTACAAGATTAAAAATAATCTCTTTACTTTG
>CAYQMW010000002.1:0-11617 GCA_964418715.1 uncultured Methanobrevibacter sp.
ATGAAATTTTGAAAATAAATAAAAAATATAATAAAAATTTTCAAAATCAAATAGAATATAAAAAACTAAAAAAAATAATAAATAAAAATTTAAATTTTTAAAAATTAATAAGTTTTATAATTGTAAAAAAATGATACTTTACTAGCTTAATTAAATTTAATTGAAATTTTATTTGTTATTAAAAAACTATTTTTTATTAAATTTAAATTAAAAAACCAATCATTAGAAAACAATTATTAATAAGAGATTATAAAAATAAGAATGATATATATTTTTGAGGAAAACAATGACTTTTGATTTTTACAGCATAATTATTCTATGTATAGTAGGTATCTATTTTATTCTACCTGCATATTTATCCAATGCAAGTGGTCTTCTTTTTGGAGGAGGAACACCAGTAGATTTTGGATATAAAACAAAAAATGGTAATGATTTAATAGGTAAAGGCTGTACATGGAGAGGTTTATTTGCGGGAACCCTTATCGGAGGAATTGTTGGTTTAATCCAAGGAATTGTTACTCCTTCCATTATCCAATACTTTGGTGGAGCCCTTCCTTTAATAAATTATGGCGGAGCTACAAATGGGCTCATTGTTGGTTTGCTTCTTGGTTTAGGAGCGTTAATAGGTGATGCTGCTGGTAGTTTTCTTAAAAGAAGATTGGATATTAAAAGAGGAAAACCTGCACCAATACTTGATCAATTAGACTTTGTTATCGGAGCATTATTATTATCCTCATTAATGATTAAACTTGATTTAAATCTAATTATTATTATATTGATTATGAGTGTAATTTTACACCTTGCAACTAATATGATTGCTTATTTAATTGGAATCAAAGATGTTTGGTATTAAATTATATAATACCCTACACCCCATTAATAGAAAATAAATTACACAATTAACTTAAATTATATATTCATTTTAAAGTCAATATTAACTTCCACATTTAACAATCCAAGCTCAATTTTTTAAGCATATTATTAAATTAATAATTTAACTAATTTTATATATCCTCATTTTTAAGAAAATCTATAATATTCATATGAATAAAACCATTTCGAGACATATCTATCTCATCAGCAGATATAACATATTTCGGATAGTTATCTGGAATTTTTTCCAGAGCGGAAAATTCCCTTTCTATAGTTTTTTCACTGGACAATAAATAAGAAACCTGAACATAAATTTTTTTATTATTCTTTTCACATACAAAATCTACTTCCCTATTTTTTATTTTTCCAATATTTATCTTATATCCTCGACGAAGTAATTCAACATAGACAATATTTTCTAGAATTCGTGGTTTCCATTTATTATTATCATCAACAATTATATGATGAAAACCATGATCAGTTAAATAATATTTATCTTCTGTTTTTAATTCCTTTTTACCTATTAAATCTTTACGTCGAACCCTTCTAGAAAATAAAGCTTCCTGTAAAAATTCCGTATAATTAGAAATTGTTATGAGACTTGTTTTTCTATTTTCATTTTTTAAATAATTACTAATACTTGTCTTTGAAAAAGTTTGACCTGTTGAATTAATAAGAAACCTTACAAAACGCTTAAATAAATCAACATCATTAATTTTATGCCTAGACAATATGTCACTTACAATTATTGAATTATAAATATCAGTTAATACATTAGTTTTAACATTTTCATCACCAATTGAAAGTAAGCTGGGCATTCCCCCAAATTTAAAATATTCTTCAAATACTGATTTTTCATCTATAAAAGAGTTAGAATATTTCTCTTTTTTATATGCTAAGACTTCATTAAATGAGAAAGGATAAACTGGAATTTGAACATACCTTCCTGCAAGCAAAGTAGATAATTCTGTAGATAATAATTTGGAATTTGATCCCGTAATATAAATATCACAATCTAAATCTACCCTATAAGAATTAATGCTTTTTTCCCATCCATTAACCTGTTGAATTTCATCAATTAATAAATATAATTTTCCATCAATGTTTTCTAAAAGAGAATAAACTACTTCATCTAACTGATTGTAGTTTTCAATATGATTATACTCTCTTGATTCAAGTGAAATATAGATAATATTTTCTGATGGAATACCCTTGTTTTTAAGTTCATCAACTATACTTAACATTAATTGTGTTTTACCTGTTCTTCTCATTCCTATAAAAACTTTAATAAACTCAGTATCCACCAATTTATTAATGTAATCCATATATGAATTTCTTCTTATCATAACTATCACATATTCAATTTATGTTAAAGATATCAGTTTTTTCAAAAAGTTAATAATGTATATTACACTTTACATTATATTATTATATTCTTAACAATATATAGTTAACTATACATACATAAGAAAAAATCATAATAATATAAAGTAAACTATGTATAAATATAAATAAGTATGACAATATATAGTTAACTATACATTAACATGAAGAAAGTATAAAAATGTATAGTTGACTATACATTCTAAAAAACATGGAAAATATATTTTTATTATAACATGATAAGAAAGTTAAATCTAATATAAATAAACCTATTAGGAAAAATAAAGAAAATATAATTAAAATATATTAAAAAAAACCGATTAATACAATACAAAATAAATAAATAAATAAATAAAAATAGAGATTTATAAAAGTAATTAAGAGAAAATTAGAATATTAAAACAAAAAATTAAGAATTTCTTAAAAACTCTTCAGTAAGTATTGCAGTTCCAACTGCAGGTGCTACAACACATTCTTCATCAGTTAAAAACTCATCCATAGATTTAACTTCCAAACCTAAAGACTCTGCTGCAGGTCTATCAATAATATCTTTTCCAAGACCAGTTACAACAATAGTCTTAATATCTTCTCTTTTTGATACCTCATCAATAGCTTCAGCAACTTGTTTTATTTGTGCTTGATGAATATTTTCTGATAACTGTTCTATATCTTCCATTGTTAACATTTCTAAATCAGCACATAAGACTCTTGCAATACGTCTTGCACATTCTATTTTAGATTTACCTGCACCATCATTTGTATTGCATACATAATCCTCTTCTTTTATCAAATCTAAAATCATATAAATATCCGCAGTTTCTGCAAATAATTCAGAACCTACCCTATAATATTTACATTCACCATCCTTTTCAAGTGCCACTTTATCTAAAAATGCACAAAGATTAGTTCTAAGAGTTCCAGTATATACAAGTTCTCCAGTTGCAAGTCTCTCCATATCAGAGCGACCTATAGCACATTCATGACCATTTTTAACTGGAATAATATCAGTTGTTGTACTGCCTGTATCAACAAATATACAGTTTTCTGCAATTTTACTTGCAATCGGAGCAGTAGCAATCCAATTTGCAGCTGCTGCTTTTAAAGGATCTTTTTTAATATCTTCTGTTGATTTGACTCCATCAAGAGTTATAAATGCCAGTGGCAAGTCAAATATTTCATTTGATTTATCTACAACATCTAAAACTCCTTCTGTTTTTGTTTTATACGCGTCTACAAGTTCTGCAGTCATAGATATTCCAACACCATCTAACTCATCAACAGGGCATATTTTTTCTATAAGATTAATTAATACATCTTGTAAGGTATCATTTTCACACCACATTGGCAAAAATGCAAAATCCGTTTCAATATTTTCTATATTACCTTCATCATCAAAATCAATAATAGCTAAATCGGTGTTTGCTCCACCAATATCAAATCCTGCTACTTTCATTATTTTAACCTCAATTTTTTAAAAATACAAGTAAAAATTATTTCAATCAGTTATTTATCAAATTAATCTTTAAAACTCCATCTTCTTTAATGAATTTTACACCACTTTTAAATGAAAGTTCACCAATATCTTTTAAAGATAATCTTTCATCAATTATATCTATTATAGTCCTTGCAATATTTATGTTTAAAACTTCCCTTAGGCCTACATAAGGAGTTGTAAATCTTGAATTAATTTCAATTATATATATTTCATATTCTCCATCAGACTCTTTGACTATTAAATCTACACCAACAAAACCCTTAATTCCCGGAATATTATTTACTGCATTTATAGCCTCAGCAAATATTTTATCCTTTGCCGGATGATTATAAGGAAGACTTCCACCAAGATATTTTTGAGAATCCTCACCTATTTTAACAAATTGTTCATTTAAGCTTAAAGGAATTGCATCTACACCATCACTTAATAAACTTACACTTAATACTTCTCCTTCAATATACTCCTGAATAAGTATATCACTACCTTCCTCAAAGATTTCTTCCAAATCATCAATATCTTCTTTTGACTTGATGATTTTAATGTTTTCACAGTCAACGCCATTTACAGGTTTTGCAATATACATATTCTCAATATTCAGACTGTCAAATAATTCATCACTGTAACCATATTCAAAATCCTTCTCTTTCATATTATTTACTTTAAGATTGAATAATATTGGTTTTTTCCAGTGAATGTCAGGATCAAGAGTGACTTTGAATGTAAATGGTTGTGTAACCTTATTTTTTAAGGCAGTAAACATTTCAAACTTATCAGAACACAAATCACAGCTTTCAGTATTTGGAGTATAAAGTTTAATCTTTGATTCTTCTAAAAATCTAGTAATTGCATATAAGTTATTATCTTCCTCAGATGAGATGAAAATAGATCTTTTAAATTTAGATGCTTCTTTTTCCAGAAAATCCTCAAATCCAAAATCATCATTTAATAAGACAATATTAGGATTTGCATCCAAATCATTAATAATATATTCATATTTTTCATTTAAAAGAAGATAAATATCTTCATCTTTTAAATCTTCTACAAGAGCCATAATCAAACTTGCTGCCTCAGATGAGATACATAATTCATCCAAACCAGAAGCAGTATAAAATTCAAAAACAAGTATTGAATCATCTGAAATAGAACTTAAATCATAAGACATAATATCAACTAATGTTTCATAAAATATAAAAAAAATATTATTTGAACCAATATAAATTAAATAACTTGATTAATTTAATTTAAAATAATAAATCAATTTTTAGTAATTAAATAATCAATTACATAATAACTAATAAAGAATAAAATAATCTCTAAAAACCAATAAACAATAAATAATTTATTAAAAATTAATAAAAAATGAAAAAAGATTAATTAATAAATTAATAAATTAATTAGAGTTTATTTCTAGCCATATTCATTGAAAAGAACTATGGAATCTTTAATATTTAAATCCCCATTTGGAAATACCATCTTATCTTTCTTATATACAACTCTAATTAATGTATTATACTTATCTTCAAAGTCAGATACAGTAATATCTTCTGTAATATTTTCCATTTTGACTTTAAAGCTAGACATAATATCATCTGGAGATTCAATTGAAAGATCTCCTTTATTATAAGTCTCTTCAATTATATCCAACATTTGACGAGCTGCACTACCATCACCATATGGATTTTTAGCATTTTTCATACTGTTATAAAACTCTTCATTATTTAAGATTTTATTAGCAGTTTCAAGGATAAATTCCTTATCTGCACCAACAAGAATATTACCTCCTGCCGTAACAGTTTCAGGTCTTTCAGTATTATACCTTAATGTTAATGCAGGCACATCCAATGTAATAGCTTCTTCCTGAAGACCACCAGAATCAGTTAAAATAATAATTGATTTTGAAATTAAAACTAAAAAATCAAGATAACCAATAGGTTTAGTTATATGAATATGAGGAAGTGCTTCAAGTTTATCATAAAGACCAAAGTTTTCAAGTGTCTTTTTAGTTCTAGGATGTATAGGGAAAATAATGTTAAAATCTTTAAGTTCCATTAAAGCACCGATAATACTTAAAAGTCTATCCTTATTGTCAACATTTTCAGCCCTATGCATTGTAAGAGTAATAATATTATCTAAATTATCCAAATCCAAATCCTCAATAATAGTGCTTGTTCTTTCTGCAATCTTTAAGTTTCTAAAACAAGTATCCACTACACTATTACCTGTAATAAAAATGCTTTTAGGATAATAACCTTCAAGAGCAAGATTAACAGCAGATTCTTCTGTTGGAACAAAATAGAAATAACTACAACAGTCAGCACCTGTACGATTAATCTCCTCCGGCATGGAAACATCAAATGACCTAAGTCCTGCTTCTACATGACCTACAGGTATGTGTAATTTTTGAGCAACAAGAGCCCCTGCAAGAACCGCATTGGTATCTCCTTGAACAAGAACAATATCCGGTTTTTCCTCTAATAAAACCTCTTCAATACCTTCCATCATAAGTCCTGTTTGTTTACCATGTGAACCTGAACCTACCTTAATATTGTAATCAGGTTTAGGAAGTTCTAAGTCAATGAAAAAATTTTCACTCATCTCTTTATCATAATGTTGACCAGTATGTACTAATAGTAATTCATGAGACCTGTTTTTAATCTCATCAATAACAGGAGCCATTTTAATAATTTCTGGTCTAGTTCCAAGTATTACACAAATTTTCATTATAATCTACCTTAAAAACTTAATAAAATTTTCATATTAATAAATATATTATTTAAATATATACTGTTAATAAAATATAAAATTTTATTTTTATATTGAAAATTTAATAAAAATGGTTTTTATAAAAATTGTAAACTTAGAAAATTTAATATTAATTTTTAGATTATAATTTAATTAAAATGGTTTTTATAAAAATTGTAAAATAGAATTAAATTAAAAAAATAGTAAGAAATCTAATTTAACTTATATATCCCCAGAATCAATTTTATCTTTTAGATTTAAAAGACCTGCAATATAAATATCACAATCATATTGGCTTAAAATTATCTCACCAAAATGATGATTTCTACCTTCGATGAATGTAAAAAATACTTTAATATCTTCAATATCTGCACTTCTTACAAAATTAACATTTTCAGCAAGAGTTGAATTGTTTTTATGCTTAATATCCATTTGAATATCATTAATTCTGTTTAAGTAATCCTCTGATAAAAAGCCATGGAAATCTAAGAAATGTCTAAAATTCATATAGATAGTGGCTAAATCCAAATCATAATAATTAGAGTAATCAGAATTTTCAATAAATAAATTATTCCTCTCATGATTTATGATAAATTTTTTTGCAAGTTGAAAGTAATCAATATAACGAATAATATGCTGGTAAAAGGCTAAATCATCCAAATCAAATATAAAATCAAATATCTCCTCCTCAGACAAACTATTAAAGTAGTTATAATATTCAATATCTGATAAATCATTTATATCCATTAAAACACCTACAATAATCTTATTAGCTTATTTCATTTCAAAAAAAAAAAAAACAGTAGTAACTACTACATACTTTCAACTAAAAACTGTTTAACATTGCCTCAACAATTCCATATGACTTCTGGTGATAAACCAACTGACTTGCCAAATATCTTTTGAATTTTTCAACTGCATAATCATCATATGTGAAGTTAATATTATCATAAACTGTATCCATTAATATTAGGTTTTCAGCACTTAAAACTTTTATATGTTCCCTTTTTTCATCCACGTCCGGATTTAAATATTTTTGAACTTGATTAATAGTTAATTTACCTTCAGAGTAATCAAGAAATACTCTCATCATCTTGCGGATCATATTCCACATAAAACTTTCACCATAAATATCAATGAAAATCGGACGATAAGTCTTATTTAAATCTGGAAAATGCTGATTTGAATCAAAATCATTTGTTTTATATGGTCTGTTTAACCTTTCATCAGCATCAATTTTGGGAGTGGAAATATTGATTTTATTTATTGTACGCATAGTTGTTCTTTGATGTCTTTTTGTGAAATTTGTAAAATTATGAGTACCTACAAAGAGATTTGCAACTTCATTTAATTTTTCAATATCCAAGTCATTATTGAATAGAATATATCGATACCATCTCTCTTTAGCATATCTTGGTTTAAAACCAAATCTAACTGGTGCTTCAGCTAAAAACTGAACATCATCAGGAAGGCAGCTGTTGATTTTATTTATATGGACCTCCTCTTCACTTTGAAAACTTACTATATTTCCAAGACTATTTACACCTGCATCAGTTCGACCGGCTATTCTAAATCGGCCTTTTTCTAATTCATCAATATAACCAATATCAATTAAAGTGTCGATTATTTCCCCTTCAACAGTTCTAAGATTATGTTGTCTTTGAAAACCATAAAAATTAGAACCTACATATCCTACTTTAAATGCTTTTCTTTTCATATTATCACAAAATTAAAATTATTTATTAAATTTTTTTATAATATAATTTTCTAAATAATTAAAAACCTAAGTAAAATTTTTATATAAAAATTATTTCAAACCCATATAGACAAGTTTATATATATTTAAAAAATAAAATAAATTCTGTTTATCAATAAAAAGTAAATTAAAATAATAATTGATAATTTTTGAGGAAAATATAAATTTTTAGTTAGAATTTGAAAAAATTCATTTTTTTTTATAGAATTATTAAAAAATCATATATAAAACTTTTAAAAAAGTGAATATTTTCAAATTTTACAAAGAAATATAATTTTTTGAAAATTAAATGAAAATTTTAATTATTATTTTATTTTTAAACAAAAAAATAGATAATTCGGTGATATAATTAAGTTTCCATATGTGATATTAATTATATTGCTTGTAGGAATCTTAAGTTTAGGTTCTATATCCGCTGCAGAAGATGATATTGACAATAATCTGGACACTATTATAGATAGTGAAATTGATGTGTCAAATGATGATGTGAGTCTTGTAGAAACTACTGAAGATTTAAGTGGAGAAGTAAGTAATACAGAAGTGTTAGATACAAATCTTTGTGCTACTGAAACGAGTTCCAATTATATGGAAACTAAAAGTAGCAGTGAAGATAATACTCCCTTAACTACTCCTGATAGTGGCACTATTGCAGAATTACAAGCTAAAATAGATGCTGCACAAGCAGGCGATATAATTACTCTTGAAAACAATTATATAAATGAAGAATCTATTACTTTAAGAATTGATAAAAGGTTAACCATTGAAGGACAAGGACATTGTATTTTTGATGCTAAAAATTTAACTATACATATTACTGCCGATAATGTAACATTACAAAATATTACATTTGATGGTGGAATCTATAATTATAATAATAAAGGCCAAGAGTATCCTATTTTTTGGGAAGCTAATAATGGTCTACTTAATAATTGTACATTCTGGTCTTATAGACCTAAAAATGATGTAGTTAAAATGGTTGGAGACAATAACACCATTTATTATACATTTTTCTACTATTGTTATTGTCCTAATGCGGTGGTTGAGTGTGTTGGCGAAAAAACTACCATAGCCTATACTACTTTCAATGCAGTAAGTGGTATAGAAGGTATTGCCATTATTAATGGATCAAATCCTTGGTTATGGTATAGTAATTTTTATAATGTTAATACATCAAATTACGTTGCTCAACTTGTAGATGGAGACAATGCTCTCCTTGAAGGAGTATATTGTTGGAGATGTTATCCTGGATGGGGAGGTATTGTTATTAATGGAGATAATTCCAGTATTGCAAACAGTATCTTCGAATACTTTTACATTAAAAGTGGAAAAGGAGCATTAATTGTTAAAGGAGATAACTTTTTAGTTAATACTACCCTTTTCAAAGATAATGTAATGACCTATTCCGGAGGAGCAATATTTTCATATGGTAAAAACCTTACAATAGACAATAGTCGTTTTATTAGAAATACACTTTCATATGAGAGGTCTCAAGGTGCAGCAATATATGCCTGTGAAGATTTGACAATTACTAATTCAAATTTCACAGATAATTTTGCAGCAAGTAAAGGTGGAGCTATCTATGTTGAAGGTGACATATTAGTAAACAATTCTAAATTTAAGGATAACTATGGTCTTGAAGGTGGAGCAATATTTGAATACTCTTCAGTAAATATACATATTGAAAACACAGAATTTACAAATAATAATGCAAGTTATGGTGGAGGGGCAATTTCTGCAAACTCTAACATTGGTGATATTATAAATTGTACATTCCAAGACAATAATGCAAATTATGGAGGGGCAATCAGTACAAACAATTCTAATATATCCAATTGTAAATTTTACAATAATACTGCAATATCATTTGGTGGTGCAGTAATGGTAAGAAATTCCACTATTACAGAATCTGTATTTAGAGATAATAGTGCAAAACATGGAAATGGAGTTGTTTCTCTTGAAAAATCAGATTTCATAAATACTGAAATCGATGATGGAGACTATATAAATTACGAAAAAACGCTTGAAATTTATCCTACAGAATCAATTGCAATCTGTTGTGAAGCATTAAATGGGGCAGATTATAGAGGATTTATATTTGATGGTTTTGACATTATAAATTCAAGAACTGGTGAAAATGTAGCAGATAAGGTTAAAATTGCTATCTATTTAAATTTAAAAACATTTAATTTAACAGAAGAGAAATTAAATAACCTTATTTACTGGTACACAGATAGTGAAGAAGATTATCATCAACAATTTAGCGAAGAAATCGCAATGATTGATGAGTTATATGAATCCGGTTTTAGAATCGGAAATAACGGAACTTTTAAACTGGATAACGGAACTTGTATATTTATTGGATTTAAATCTTCAGTACATTCTGCTCCAGTTCAAAATAATATAATCTATGAGGTCGAAGAAGTTCCAACACCTGATCTAAGCATTGAAAAAATTACCTTAACTCCTATAGTTAATAAAGGTACTATAGCGAAATTCACAATTATAATCAAAAATCTCGGTGATGTAGACTTAGAAGGAGTATATGTTAGAGAAGTTTTCCCAGAATACTTAAAATATGTGAGTTTTGAAGATGATAGTGAAAGATGGATATATAATGGAACATATACATGGTCTTATAATGGAACCTTAAAAGTCAGAGAAAGTGCAAACTTTACAGTGCTTTTTAACACAACATTAGTTGGTAACTTTACAAATCTTGTTATTGCTGGAAGTAGTTTATCTAATGAAAGTAATTCAACTGACAACATAACTGTTGTACAGCCAAAGATCAAAATTACTGAAATCACAGCAAATACAACCCTAAGTGTTGGAGATAAAACAAATATTACTCTTGTCGTTGAAAATAATGGAGATGCACCATTAACTGACATATATGTTGAACAATCTAATATTGATGGATTAGATTATACCAACTATACAGACGAATCCGGATTATGGATTTATGATGGTGTAAGTAGATGGACATATACAGGTGTTTTAGAACCTGGAGAGAGTGCCAATTTTACTATAACATTTGTAGCAACCGAACCCGGCTCTCCTGCAATTTCATTTTATTCCGGAGTTGCAAATGAAGAAATCAGCTCCACTGATAATGAAACATTTGATATAGACGAGGATACTATTGAAGATGATGATGACGATGACAGTGATATAACTATCGGTGATGATGATAATAATAGAGATACTGATAAAAGTAATGATAAAAATAAAAATAACATTACTAAAAAAGAGTCTCCTAAAAAACATCATCAAAGCAAACCAGTAAAAGCAGGAAATACAAAGACCAATGCAACTGGAAATCCAATAATAGCATTATTATTCTCATTAGTACTTATCTTAGTAAGTAT
>CAYQMW010000002.1:11627-27362 GCA_964418715.1 uncultured Methanobrevibacter sp.
TAAAGGAAGAAATAAATAATTCAAATGTTAATCTTTAGCTCAATTGATTTTTAAGGTAAAATTCCTTATTTAAAAAATAAAAATTTTTATTTTTTATTTTTTTCTTTTTTTAACTAAAATGAAAATCAACTACTAATTTTTGCAAATTTCTAGTATTTTACAAACTGTTAAATTATATTAAAGTTTTAATAAACTATTACAAATTTAAATTATTTAACATAAGTTAAATATTTAAAACATAAACTAATTAATTATTAAAAATATACTAAATATAAAAGTATTATTTAAGAATAGTTTATAAAAAACAATTAAGAATATATTATAAGAAATTAATTCTAAATTTAATTTTAATTGGTGTTTTAATGTCATTTAAAAAAGGTAAAATGCAGATAATGCCTGCTGTTGATATAAAAAATGGAAAATGTGTTCAACTTGTACAGGGAAAACCAGGTAGTGAGCAAGTAATTATTGATAATCCTGAAGAAGTAGCTAAAAAATGGGAAGATTTAGGTGCTGAGGTAATACATCTAATAGATTTAGATGGAACAATTGATGGTAAAAGCAATCTGGAACTTATAAAAAAAATATATGATAATGTAAATGTTCCAATTCAATTAGGTGGAGGAATAAGATCTGTCGAATATGGAAAAGAATTACTTAATATTGGAATTGAAAGAATCATTATTGGAACAATGGGAATAAAAAACCCCAAGACAATTACTGAACTTTCAGATGAATTTGGAAGTGAACATGTAATGATTTCCCTTGACAGTAAGGATTCAAAAGTTGTTATAAAAGGATGGAAAGAGCAAATTGATAAAAGCCCAGTAGAACTATCAAAAGAATTTGCATCCATTGGTGCAGGCAGTATTTTATTTACTAATGTAGATGTTGAAGGATTACTTGGCGGTTTTTACACCGAACCTGTTGTTGAACTTGTTAAATCATCACCAATCCCTGTTGTATATTCTGGCGGCATCAGCAGTATTGAAGATATAAAACAGTTACAAAGCACTGGAGTAAGTGGAGTTGTAATAGGTTCTGCACTTTATAAAGATAAAATAGACCTACAAGAAGCATTAAAGTATCAAATATAAATTACTGATTAAGATAAGTTTAAAAACTTTAATTTAGAAAGAATATATAAAATTAAAAAAGAGGCAATATTATGGTTACAGTTATGGCAACAGGAACATTTGACATATTACATCCAGGTCATGCATTATATTTAAAAAAATCAAAAGAGTTAGGTGGAAAAGATGCAAAATTAGTCGTTGTTGTTGCAAGAGATTCAACTGTACGTGCTAGAAAAAGAATACCTGTTATTGAAGAAAATCAACGTCTTGAAATGATTAAATGTTTAAAACCTGTTGATGAAGCATACCTAGGTTATGAAGGAGACAAATTCAAAATTGTAAAAGAAATTAAACCAGATATTATTACAATCGGTGCAGATCAAGATTTTGATACATCAAAATTAGAAGAATCATTACATAAACAAGGTATTAATGCCAAGGTTGTAAGAGTCGATGCTTATCATACAGCAGAGCTAGACAGTAGTTGTAAAATAATTAAAAAAATAAAAGAAACTGATTATAGAGGCCAGATTTAAAGAAAAACTCTGAAAATTTAGAACAAAACATATATTATGTTTTATATACTGAAAATTAATCCAAACAGAAATATAGAAAAATAAAAAATACCATTTAAAAAATTATAAATAAATAAAAAACTTAATAAAATATAATTAAATATATGCTTGTAAGATAATTCTATTAAATTAATAAAATTAATAAAATTATAAAATTTATAAAAACAAAGATTAGGAGATTAAAAGATGGTAAATGTTGGAATTGTTGGAGGAAGTGGATATACTGGAGGAGAATTAATTAGAATACTCTCTAATCATCCGGAAGTTGAAATAACTTCAATCACTTCACGAAAATATGAAGGAGAAAGTGTTGAAAAAGTCCATCCACACATAAGAGATACTGGACTTGTTTTTGAGAGTAAAAATCCTGAAGATTTTGAGGAAGATATTATATTTACTGCAACTCCCCATGGAGCATCAATGCAAATCGTTCCAGACATCATTAAAAAAACCAATGCAAAAATCATTGATTTAAGTGGTGACTACAGATTTGAAGATTATGCAGTTTATGAAAAATGGTATCGCCTTAAACATACACAATACATTGAAAGTGTATACGGCCTACCAGAACTCCACAGGAACGAAATTGCTAAAGCAAGATTAATTGCAAATCCAGGATGCTTTACAACCGGCGCAATTTTATCAGGTTATCCATTATCTAAAAATCGATATGCAGATAGAATGATATTTGACTCTAAAACCGGTGTAAGTGGAGCAGGTATTAAACCATCTGAAGCAACACATTATCCAAATATTGCAGATAATGTTAATCCCTATAAAGTAACTACCCACAGACATACTCCTGAGATTAAACAGGAACTTCAAAGATACTCCAATGTTAAAATTTCATTTACTCCTATTCTTGTACCTGTTTTAAGAGGAATTCTTACAACTAACCATGTTCTTTTAAAAGACAAATACTTTGACTATGAAACTAAAGAACAAAGAGAAGATACAAGTGGAAAAATAGAAGAAATATACAGAAAAGAATATGAGGATGAACCATTTGTTAAAATACTTTCTGATGGAGAAATCCCTAAATTAAGTTCTGTACGTGGATCCAATTATATTCACATTGGCTGTTTTGAAGTTGATGAAACTGGTCAACTTGTTGTTGTCTCTGCAATAGATAATCTTGTTAAAGGTGCAAGTGGACAGGCAGTGGAAAACATGAATATTATGTGCGGATTTGATGAAAAATTAGGTCTTGAACTCTTTGGATTACATCCTTAGACTTAAGGCCATTTTAAAATTTATTTATTTCAAGTTTAACTATAAAAAAATAAAAAAAATAAATAATTAATTAATAAAGAGAGAATTATCAAAAGGAAATTAATATAAATAAAAGCAAGGATTAAAATGAAAGCTATAATCATATATTACTCTAAAAATGAAAAAACAAAGATTGTTGCAGAAACATTATCTGAAAAACTTAATACAGATATTATTAGAATTGAAGATAATAAAGACAGAAATGGTTTTAAAAACAAATTAGTATCTTCATTTGATGCTTTAAGAGAAAATAAAACCGAAATTTCTCCAAAGAGAGTTGATTTAACTGAATATGATACTGTTTACTTTGGAACTCCTGTCTGGTCAGGTAAACCTTCCCCTGCAATTATAACCATAATTGACAGGTGTGATTTAAAAGCTAAAGATGTTGTCATATTTGCTACTATGGGTTCATCTGGAGGTACAGCAACATTAGACAGACTAGAAGAAAAGATTAAAGCTCGTGGTGGAAGAGTAATAGAAAGATTTACCCTTAAAACCAAAGAAAAAAGTGAAACTAAACTTATCCAAGATAGTGAAGTTATTGCTAAACTATTGGACTTAAGTTTATATCAAGATACTAATATTATTGATTAAATATATTTATTTAATTTTAAACTTCCATTAAATTTTTTTAATCTTTTTTATAATACCTCTATTTTTTTACCATTTAATTAACCCTAAGTCTTTTTACTTTTTTTAATATATTCTGCATTAATTATACATTTTTTAAAAATTAATAAAACTTTTTTAACTTATTTTAATATTATTAAAATTTCTTAAAAGATATTAGTATTCTATTTTTTCAATTGAATTTTATAAAATTATAAAATATTATATATTATCAACAATAAAGTTAAATCATTAATATAATTATTAAAATTATATTAGATTAAACTTTAAATTTAAAAATAAATATTTTATATTTATTTAAATTATTTAAAAAATTTTTAAAAATAGTCAGGTGGATTATGTTAGAAAAATTTATGGACAACTATAAATTATTAATAATCGTTCCTATAATTGTGGCTATTATCGCATTATCATCCCTTGTTATGATTGGTATTGAACCAGGTGTAGATTTAAAGGGAGGTACTATGGCAGAAATTACCCTTAACCAGGACATGAGTTCTGGAGACATCACTAATTTAATACAAAGTAAATTAAATGTTGAAGAGGTAAAAATATTAACAAATAATAATCGCCATGTTACTGTTGAATTATCCAATAATGTGGAAATAGGACAATTTAGAAAAGCTATGGAAGGCGTTGGAACCGTTTCAAGTTTTAATACTGTAGGACCAGTATTATCCGAAGAAGCAATGAATCAGGTATACTGGGCTATTTTATTTGCATTTATTTTTATGGCAATTACAGTAATAATTGTATTTAGACAAATAGTTCCAGCACTTGCTGTTATTTTATCTGCATTTTTAGATATTGTATTTGCAGCAGGTGGAATGGCTGCCCTTCATGTTCCTTTATCTGTTGCATCTGTTGGTGCATTACTGATGTTAATTGGGTACAGTGTAGATACAGATATTATGCTGACGACACGTCTTTTAAGACGTAAAAATGGAACTGAAGTTGAAAGAGCAACTGAAGCTATGAAAACTGGTTTAACAATGTCAATTGCAGCAATAGCTGCTATGACAGTATTATATGTAGTAACTGTTTTAACAATGCCTCAAGCTAGAACTTTAAGTGAAATTTCAATTGTTTTAATTCTTGGTTTAATTGCAGATATTCTTAATACATGGTTCTTAAACCTTGGTATATTAAGAAAATATATGGATTACCTAAATAATAAAAAACAAAATAAGAAAAATAAAAAGAATAAGGTGGTATCATGAAAAAAAGAAATGATCCTGCTGAATTCCTAAAAGATAAACGTGTCCTTATCTTAATTGTATGTTTAGTTTTAAGTGTTCTCTGTATTGCTACTATGGGTATACAACAAGGACTTGATTTAAAAGGTGGATCTGTTATCCAACTCCAACTTGAAAAAGCAGTAGATTCAGATACAATGAATATTGTAACTACTGTTTTAGATAAACGTCTTAACTTATATGGTATTAGTGATGTGAAAGTTAGACAAAGTGGAGACAGACAGGTAGTCGTTGAAATGGCAGGTGCTTCTCCAGAAGAAGTCGAGAAGCTGATTGGAAATCCTGGTGTATTTGAAGCGAAAATTGATAATAAAACCGTACTTACCGGTGCTGATATTAGTAGTGTTGAAATGTATCAGGTAAGTGGTCAACAATGGAGCGTACCATTTAAACTTACAACACAAGGTGCTAAAAAATTCGCTGAAAATGCAAAAGGAAAAGCAGACCATGAAGTATACATGTACTTAGATGGAAAGCTCATTGATGACAATCCTCCAAAACTTTCAGCTGATTTAGCTAGTGGTGAACCTGCTACTGAACTTGAAGTAAGTGGTGGTGGAGACGACGAGAAAGATTCCAATGAAAAAGCTAATGAAATATATACTGTTTTAAAAACAGGTTCCCTACCAGTAAAAATTAGTGTTATTGGTTCCAATACAGTTTCTGCTGAGTTAGGTCAGCAATTTATGGAGGGAACTGGTATTGCAGTTATTCTTGCAATTCTTGCAATATTTGCAATTATTTACATCAGATATAGAAAGGCTTTACTTGTTTTCCCAATCCTGTTTACAAGTTTATCTGAGATTATAATTGTATTAGGTATAGCATCGATTATACATTGGAATATAGATCTTGCTGCTATTGCAGGTCTGATGGCTTCTGTAGGTACTGGGGTAGACGATCAAATTATTATTACTGATGAGGTTGTTGCCCATAAAGGAGATAATAAAAAACGTAGACGAACAAGAACTAGGATGAATGTGGATAAAGCATTCTTCATTATATTTGCATCTGCTGGTACTTTAATTGCAGCAATGTTACCATTAACCTATGTTGGTTTTGCAAGAGGTGCTAGTGGTATTGGTACTATTGCAGGTTTCGCATTTACCACCATTTTAGGGGTTCTTGTTGGTGTATTTATTACTCGTCCTGCATACGCTAAATTCGTAGAAGTATTTATCAAATAGATAAATATTTTCTATTACTTTTTTTTAAAACTAATTTTTAATTTTTTATTTTTTTATTATTTTTAAATTTGACTAATTTTTTATAATTTTTATTTTTAATTTGATTAACAAATTTAATTATTAATCTGGAAATAATTTATGTCATCTATCACTCTTTTTAGTCCCAAATTTTTAATGTCTACTAAACGATTAATATCACTAAAATTAAGAAGAGCATATTCAGGGCGAAAAAACCTTAATTTTAATTGAAATGATGATTAATTTAATTACATTTTTAATTTTTGTATTAAATATATTAGACCTAAAACTAATATAATCTATGTTTCAATTAATTGGCATTAAGTTTAATAATAAAATATATAGATATGCACCATAGCGATGCATAAATTCAACTATTTTTCCCAATTTTATAGAAATTATATGATATTTTATATGAATTAATAAAAAAAGCTGATTTTAAAAATAAAATATTAGCATATTAAAACTAAAAAAATAGCCAACAAGATAAAGAAATGATTAACTATATGAAAATAAATAAAAATAAGTCCTTTTATAAAAGATTGATAAAAAACATATATAATTAATAAAAAAAGTCTTAAAACAATTATTTTGAAAAATTAATTAAAAATAGCTTATTTTAAAAAAAAATAAAAAAATAAGGAAGTTAAAATTACTTCCCTACTTATTTAACAACAATTTTAGGTTTTTTAGTTACTGCATTGTAGCAATCAGTTGCTTTATATGTAACAACTGCGGTGTAAGAAGCTTTTTTCTTCAAGTTAGTGAGTTTAAATGTTGCTTGACCTTTAGCATTGGTTTTAACTGTGAAAGTTTTACCATTGACTTTTAAGGTAACAGTAGCCCTTTTCATAACTTGATTATTATTAGTTTTTAAGGTTACAACATATTTTTTAGTTTTATCAGAAAGCTTGAAGGACTTGTTACTTGCAGTCATTTTAGGAGTTGCTTTTTTAACAGTAATTTTACTGGTAGTTAAAGAAGCCGGATTATGATTACTGTCTCCAGCATAGTTAATAGTTGTAGTATATGTTGCAGGTTTAAGATTATCAATTGCAATAGTTATTTTACCAGTACTATCAGTAGTATTAGTATAGGTTTTAGTGTCTATTTTAACTGTAACAGTAGCACCAACTATAGCATTTCCTAATCCGTCTTTTAAGTATACAACATAATTTGCACCAACATTATATACTTTAGAAACATCAGCTGCAGTAATTTTAGTAGGTTTTGTTATGTTATTGAGTCTTTCTTCAAGTTCATTAACTTTTTGTTCTAATTGAGTAACAGTAGCATTTAATTCTTCAATAGTTTTAGCTTGTTCTTCAACAGTTTCATTTAATTCTTCAATAGTTTTAGCTTGTTCTTCAACAGTTTCATTTAACTCATTAACAATAAATAAACCTGCTTGTTCTTTAAATGTTGCTTCAGTTGTACCGTATTCATGAGTAGGATCGGTATAAACAACAAATACTTCAAATTCAAGTGAAGTTGGAACAAATTTAATAGTGTTATCTATTACTTCAACTTCTTGTCCGTTAACAAATGCTGTTAAACTACCAGTGACAGTTTCACCAGCATCATTTGTTAAAATGAATGTCATAGTGTTTTCTTCAAAGATGGAACCTTGTTCATATTCATAATCAATGTTAATTGGTGCAGGGGTATTACCAGAGATAGTTATTCCAGTATCAGCTACTGCCCCATTACCATAAATATCATATGCAAGTATGTAGTTACCACTAACAGTACTTCCTGAATTTTCAATATATACTACAGGAGTTTCACCATTAAAAGTATTTACATATATTTTGTTTCCAGTTACTTGAACCGGTCTAGATCCAGTAGCATTAATTGCCACAATTGGATTATCACTGGTTAAATTATAAACACCACCATCAACATATGCATTTCCTTTATCACTAACAAATATTGCTACAGCTACAAAATCACCTTCAGATTGAATATTGTTTCCATTATAATACCATTTTGATGGTATTGTACAATTGGTGAGAATTGTAGTAATAGAAGTTGAAGCTTTTTGAGTTATTACATTATCACAGAAATCTAATCTAGCACTGGTTGCATTAAGTACAATTGCAGTGTCAACACCAGTTAAATCTGCATTATTATTATCAAATACTACATCCGGAGCTGTATCGACTGCACTAAAGCCTAATACACGTACCGCATTTCCAGCCATTGTGAAATTATTGTATCTAACATCTAATTTAGCAAGATTTGACATTAATGCAGTTGCCCTATTCTCAGCAGTTAAATTGAAATTACAGTAAGAAATAGTTGCTGATTGAGATGAAGTTGGTCCAGCAAAGTCCAATAAAACTACATTACTACCATTCATTGTAAAGTTAGAATTTCGAATAGTTAAAGAGAGATATGAATAAATGTTATAAACTTTTAATGCAGTTACATCACCATCAGTTTCAACATTACAATATTCTAATTTAACATTTCTTTTAGCATCACCTAAAGATAAATCGTAAATTACTTTTTTATCAGTATTTTTGAAGTTAATTCCGATAATATTGTAATTAAATGATGAAGTATTAGATTCTCCTTTGAGTGTAATGGTACCATTGTATATGACATAATTTCCTGTATTAGTAAGGTTTATTGATGCATCTTTAAGGAAAATTAAATCTTTATTAAATAGGTCGCCGACTAAATAAATATTTGCACCAGCATCATTGATAATGAAGTTTCCTTCAGCATCAAAGTAGTTACTATAAGTTTCATCACTTAACATTACAACAGCCGGAGAGTTATTTTCAACAACTACTGTTGAATCTACTGCATTTAAAGTAGCACTTCCACCAGTTACATTAGCAAGATTAATATAGTTACCTGTAACAAAACCACCAGTTACCTTATTCAATTCGATACCATCACAGACAATGTTTGTAACTATGAAATTGTTTGTAATATTTACATTTTCAGCATTATCTATAAACATTAAAGTTGTATCAGGGTCTTCAAAGATAATATTTTTCATTGTTATAGCGTTAATAGCTACATTTGCAGCATTTTTTATAAGCATTAAAGTGGAAGCATCTGTAAAGTTTAGATTCATTGTTATTGCATTTATAAAGATATTTTCAGGAATGTTATCTGCAAGATCTTTATTAATATCTACAATTTTAATTACTTCTCCTCTAATTGTATAGGTTGTATTTGATAATTCTACACCACTAGCTCCCTCAACACAAACACCAGTAACATCAGGTGCATACATATCTTGGATGTATAATTTAGAGAAGTTTGTATTAATAGATCGGTTAGGAGCCATTGCAGTTATATAAGCAGCAATTGCTTGAACATTTGCATAAGCATAGATATAACCAGGTAAAGTATTGTTTATACCATCACCAACTTGTATACCATAAGCATAGTCAGTTGAAGAAACATTATACCAAGATAAAGTAGTGTAAGTATCTTTAGCACCGGATAAAACTAAACCGTATCCACATACTCCACCTTCAACATTTACTCTGGAACTTCTAATTACATTACCACTTACATAATCACCAACAGTTTTAGTAATAATCGCTACACCATAAACACTAGGGTCACTTGCACCAAGAAGTGAATGTGTACCATTTACATATACTTTAGTAACATTTAATGTATTATCAGAAGACATGATTAAAATTGCTACAGTAGGAATATTTTGAATAGATCGATCCATACCCCAATCTGTATCAGCAGCAGCTGCATTTAAGAAAATAGTAGAATTACTTATAGTATTTACATCTTCTTCAATTCTAATTGCCTGTAATGCATTATTACTAACAACAGTCATAGTAATATTTCTTAAAAGGTTTCCGCTGGAATTTAATAAAATCGCATAAACATTATTACAATTATCGTTTTCAATATTTAAACTTTGTAACAATATTCTAGCATTGTTTCTTGTAATGATTGTTGTGTTAATTAATTTTGAATTATCTCCCGCAACAGAAACAATTGTATTATCAAATATGAAATTTTTATTTACAAAATCACCAGATAATATAACTTTACTACCACTAGCAATTACATCATTTCTCAATACACCATTTTCATCAAAGTATGTTGCATAAGTTTCATCAGTAACCACAAAGGTACTAGCTACAGGCTGGTTATTTTCAAGTTCTGCATTAGTAATTGTTCCAGCTAAAGATAAATCTCCAATACAATAACCACCAACTAATGTGTTATTAGCAATAGGAGTATTTTTTGCACTAGAGTTTAAAAAGATTGTAAATTCTTTAGAAGTGTTAATTGTATTGTCTACAATAACATTTCCTACATTACCAACAAAAATATAATTGTTTAAAGTGTTATTTCTCACAGTAGCATTTGCTGTTAAGTATATACCATAACCATAGTCAGTATCTCTAACATCTATAGTGTTATTTTCAATTAAAAGTGGATATACTGTTAATGAACGAATAGCTACAGATGGAGTAGTATCTGAAAGAAGACTGGTAAATACAGTTGAAGGTTGCATGTCAATAAATTCACTGTTAGTAATAGACATATGTGGTGTGTACTTATTCATTCTATTAGTATTAGGGAATAAATAAACACCGGTTGAATGGTTGAAAAGACAATTATCAACTATTAAATCTCCTCTACCGTTTGAAATATCACATTGTTGATTGTTATCAAAAGTACAATTAATTATGGTTGAAGTAAGATTGTATACAGCATACATTTGATAAAAGTTAGTAAATCCAGTATCTGCAGTAAATGATGGTCCGTTTTTATATCCACTACCACCATCGTATGCATAGTTGTTTTTAAAGGTAACATTGATTAAAGTAATGTTTTTATCATTTGTTACACTACCCCAACGAGCATAGTTATTAATTATATTGGTATTTTTAAGGACTGCTGTACCATTATTATAAACAGCTGCTCCAAAATTACCAGTAGTCTGTGCTTTTGTACCGTTTTCAAATGTACAATTATCTACATACAATGTTCCACCATTATTATTTCTTATTCCAGCACCTGCACCTGCATGGTTTTTATTGAAGTAAACATTATTAACATATAATGTTCCGCGGTTATCAATGGTTGCTGTATAACAAAGAGTAATAGCTGAACCTGCATTGTTCCATGCATTTTGAATAGTTAAATCACGGATATTGATTATTCCAGTACCAGGAGTAATATTCATTATCCAATTACCAGAACAATTATACCAAGTATTCCAGAAAGCAGTTCCACCCCATACACTAGCTTCACCACCAATAGTGAAATTTGCATCACCATCTAATACTGTTTGACCTACTCCACTTCCAATAAAGTTAATGTTATAGTTACCATCAACTGTAAGGTTAGTGTTTCCTACACCCTTATATGTTCCTTCAAGAATGTAGATATTGTAGGTTTTATCATCATTTATACTGTCGATTGCTTTTTTAATTGTTTTGAAAGGAGCTGTTTGACTTCCATCATTATCATCTGATCCAGTTTCATCAGATATATAGAAATCAACAACAGTTCTAGGATCATTTACATTATTATTTTGAGTTTCACCTACTGATGTATTTCCAGCATTAGTGTTTGCTTCACCAACAGAATCAGTTGATGGTTCTGTTTGCAGAGCATCACTTACATCTTCAGTTACTGTTTGTGTAGGTACATCTGGTGCATCAGCGACTGCATCAGTTGATACATCATCTGTTGCACTTACTGTACCTAAAATACAGAAAAGAAGAACAAGAAATACCATCATAATTTTAATATTTCTAAGGTTTTTTACATTCATAATTTGTATTCTCCTTATGTTAGTAAAGAATATTTTAAAAATAATTTGATAACTATACTATCTTTATCAATTTTACTTTACGATTATTAAAATAAACTTTACTATAGTACATATTATAAATATATTATATAAATTTTATCAAAATGAAAATTTTTCAAAAAAAATGTTCTATAAAATCTTAAAAAAAAATCAATATAAGATACTCGAAATATTAAAAAATAATAAAAAATAAAGTATGATTAATTAAAAATATTTAAAAATTTTTGAAAATCTTGTTTATAAAAAAAAATTCATGGGATCAAATATGAAACGTCCAGATTTGAAAATTAAACCAATTAAAAATGGTACTGTAATCGACCATATTACAGTAAATAAATCATTATATGTACTAAATATTCTCGGACTTCCAAGTAAAGAGGCAAGAGATGTTACTGTAGCAATGAATGTATCTTCCGGAGAGATTGGAAGAAAAGATATTGTAAAAATTGAAAACAGAGAACTTGATCCAGATGAAATAGATCAACTTGCATTAATTGCTCCACAAACCACCCTTAATATTATTAGAGACTATGAGATAATTGAAAAAAAAGAAGTTCAACTTAAAGATGAACTAACAGGCATTATTAAATGTACCAATCCTAAATGCATTTCAAATAAAACAACTGAACCTATTCAATCCAAATTTGTTGTTGTAAACAAACAACCTGCAGAGTTAAGATGCAAATACTGTGATAGAATCATCAAATCTGGAGATATTGATAGTCAATTTGAATAAAATTTATCTAATTATTTAATTTTAATAAAATTATTTTTAAATTAATTTTTATAAAATTTAATTTTAATCTTAATTTTAATTCTTTATTTTTATTGAAATTTAAATTGATTTTATAATCAATATGATTAATAAACATATAATAACTTATTTTTGATAAAATGACTTACACCATAGAAATAGAAGATATTGAAATAACAGTTGAAAAGAAGAAAATTAAACATTCATACATAAGAGTGCTGAAAAATGGTGAAGTTAAAATATCTGCACCACATCATATAAATAAAGACCAGATAATATCTTTTAGCCAGTCAAAAATAGAATGGATTAGACTGAAAAGGGAAGAAATTCAAAAAAACAATGAGATAAGAGAATTAGAGAAACAAAAGTACCTAAATGGAGAAACTCATTACCTCTGGGGAAAATCATATACTCTTCATCTAATTGAAAAAAATAAAAAATATAAAAAACCATTCATTGACAAAGACACTTTTTATCTGCCGGTTAATGTAAATAATACTCGTTTTGAAAAAAGAGAAAAATCCATGGTGGAGTTCTATAGAGAAGAGATAAAAAAAGAAATAGAAATCCTTCTTGAAGATTGTATCAAAATAGTCGGTAAAAGACCTGATGAGTGGAGAGTTAAAAATATGAAAACTCGTTGGGGAACATGTAATGTAAAGGATAAACGTATATGGCTTAATCTTCAACTTGCAAAGAGACCAAAAGAATGTTTAAAATATGTAATTATTCATGAATTAACTCATCTTTATGTAGCAAATCATGGAAGCGAATTTAAAGCACTTATGGATAAATTCTATCCGAATTGGAGAGAAATTAAAGAATTACTGAAAAATGAGAAATATAACTGATTATATATTTTATGATTAATTTTATATCTTAAAAAATAAAAGTATAATATATAAGTTTATATACCAATAAATTATGGAGGTAATAAATTGGTTAGTAAAAAAGCAATCGGATTTATTATTATAATCTTAATTGTTGTTTGTGGAGGATATTATTTTTACACTTCAATGGGAGGCAATAATCCGTTACAATCTAATAACGCCCCTGTTACAAATACGACTAATACAACTAATACCACTATAACTAATACAAGTACCAATATAACAAATACAACAAATATAACATCAAATATTACTAACAATACTGATTTAAATAATACAATTAATCAAACTAATAACACTAATATAGATCCTGGAGACGTTGTTCAAACACAAGTTTTCACTGTCACAGGAGATGAACAAGGCCAAAATGAAGGTATGGAACCTGGAACATATATCCTATACTATACTGAAAATTCAGGCCCATTAAAAGTTGATAAAATTGCTTAAACAGTTTAATTTTTTCAACTATTTTTTTTATTTTTTAAAATTATTTAATCTTACTAATTTTTTAAATAACACTATTCTAAGCAAAAATTTTTTAATTTTTATGATGAATAAATTTGTTTTATTTTAATTCAGTTTACTTAATTATTTTTTATTTTATCAATTATTTTATTAAGTTTATAATAAAGAGAATGTTTTCGGAGGAATAGAAATTATATTATCCTCTTTTATTATATTATGTGTTTTATTAGATATAATTATCCCATAATCTGCATCTAACCTCCTAATAGCATATTTAATTTGAGAATAATCTTTTTTTCCAATTCCAACTTCTATAGGCACAGGCTTTTGGAAGTGTTTTTGAACTACAAAGTCAACACCTTTTCTTTTTTCATCATAATATATATCATATAATGGAAAATCCCCAGTATACGATAAATTATATAAACTACTAGCCACTAAATTTTCCAGTAAAACTCCTTCATAATCCTTTTGGTCGCATATCACATTTCCAAAACATTCATTTATACAATTTTTTATACTGGCTGTTGCAAGATAATATTTCCATGATTTTCTTGTTCTTTTTCCAACTCCACCATATGCTTCATAATGGAATAGCAATTGTGTTTGTTCCAAGATATTAAATATTGAATTGATTTTACTTGTACTAGAACTTAAATTAGCCGCAACTTTATTTTGTGAAATTTCACCAGGTTTTTGTTCTGCTAAAAATGTTAAAATACGATAAATAAGATTTTGAGAATTATGGTTAATATTATAAATATTTGAAATATCCTTCATTATTATCCGAGATATATTTGACCATAAATCATATACAATATCTGAAGTATATTTTTCATTTAGTGTTGATGGAAATGACCCGTATTTAAAATAATCATCCCAATCATTTAAGTTATAATTTTCTACACTTATTAAATCTTTTTGAATTTGAAATTCTTTTTTCGCCGCTATTTCTACTTCACCATTAAAAATTATATTATACAAATCTTTTGATATGTCTGTGAAGTAACCATATTTGAGTTTTAAATGTTCACTGTAATTTAAAGGTAAAATATTTTGAGTTTTAAGTCGTCTTGCTGCATCAGCATTATAACTTAAATGTAGTGAAGATGATCCTGTAAAAATCATAAAGATATGGGGAGATTGATCAAAGATTACTTTTCCCGCCATAGCCCAATTTTCATCATAGTGTACTTCATCAATAAAAATAAATACATCCTCTTCAAGTAAAGCAGGACTTGTTTTATGGAATATTTTTAAGTATGTTTCTATTATTTCTTTAATATTCACTTCATCTGCAAAGTTTATTTTTTCACATGATACATAAAGGAGATTCTCAGGCTTGATTGATTTTTCTTTTAACAAATATTCATATATTTGTAAAAGTATTGTAGTTTTTCCTACTCCTCTAAGACCAGGCAGTACAAAAAATCTTTTTTCATTTTCTCTACTTATAAATTCATCCGCTCTTTGTTGAAGTTTGTAATAATCATTACGTTTGTGAAATTTCACATTCTCACGAGAGGATATTTTTCTTGTAACTATACGGGGTGTTTCATAAACTTGTTTTTTTATATAACTTTCTACTATCGGATTCATATTTTCCCCATTATTGAATTTTTTTAATTAATAATATATTTTAGTTATATATAAATCATTCTATTTTTGAGAACGGTCATTTATATACTACCATTCTCATTTTAAGAATGGTAATTTATATACTACCATTCTTATTTTAAGAATAATCCTTTTGTATATGAAGATTCTATTTTTAAGAAGACAATAAAAACC
>CAYQMW010000002.1:27372-35048 GCA_964418715.1 uncultured Methanobrevibacter sp.
ATTAAGCAGTTTAAAAAAAAAAAAAAAAATGTTTTAAAAATATAATTATTTTAAAAAATAAAAAATATAATCATCATTAATTAAATGATGTAAAATATAATAGAAAAAAATAAAATCCAATGAAATAAACTAAAAAATAAATTAAATAATGATTTTAACTGAGATTAATCTTTACTTGGAAAATTAAAAAAAAAAAAAAAAATAAATAAAAATATAATATTAAAAGTTTTTATAGCATTATAGAACCTAATAGAATTATAATTTAATATTATATCTTTTTTCCAACTCTTCAATTTCTGTTTCTAAATTCTCAGATTCAGAGGAATCTTCAGCTGTTTTTTCAATCTCATTGACCCTGCTAACTTCCTCTTCTCTTTCTTTTTTATCTTTTTGAGATTGATCTTTTTTAGCTTCTGATTTTTTATCTGCGGATTTATCTTCATCTGATTGTTTATCTTCATTAGTGGATTTTTTAGTTTTTCTTTTAGTTTTTGATTTTGATTTGGTTTTTGATTTAGTTTTCTTAGGTGTTTTATCATTATCATCCATCACAGAATCATTAGTACTTTTTTCATTATCACTATTTAAATTTCCATTGTCAATTAACTCCTGTTTAATTGAATCTTTAAGTGAATTAATTAAATCCTCCTCAAGAACTATTTCCTTTTTTCCACCTTCACTTTTAATTAATTGAAGTTCATCATAAGCATTCATCAATTTAACAATGACGTCACTATAAGACTCATTCATATTACCATAATTTGTTAACCTTTTTTTAACTTCAATAGGAATTGAAATTGTAGTTCTAACCATAAAATTCACCTTGAGAAAATAAATTATATAATTAAAATTTTTAAAATTTTAAAAAAAATAAAATAAAAATGAAACTGAAAATTATAAAAATTTTTTATACTAGTTAATATACTATTTATCCGAATTTATATATAAATTTTATTAAATGAATATAATTTATAGATTTAATATAATCTATACATATATACTTTTTTTAAATTATTTTCCTTTTAACTTGAAAAATTATATTAAAATTAAAAATTAAATCATTAATTAATAATATTTTTATAAAAAATAATAAAATTCATAATTAAAACTTCTTTTAAATAAAATTAAATATTACTATAAAATACGGAAATTGACTGAAAAACAATTAAAAAATAGAAATTAAAGACAAATAAAAATAAAATATTAATAAAATTTTTAAAAAATAAAAAAATAAGAGAAATCAGCAAATGATTAATATAAATGATAATCTTGAAAAAAAAACTGTTAAAATACACTGTAATTGATTAAATTAGATTTAAATAAAAATAAAAAGGAAATAAAAATAAAATAATAGAAAAAATAATAAAAAATTATGATAATTTTTCTATTAAGTGTTTGGAAAGTCTTTTTGATAAGGCAAGTATTGTAAGAATCGGAGGAATTCCTGGAGCTTCAGGAAAAACAGATCCATCAGAAACATATAAACCATCAACACCAGTTTTAAGGTTTTTATCAACAATACGACCAATAGGAGTGGTACTTCCCGGATGAGCACTTCTTAAAACTGTAGAAGTAAAGATTGTCTCAGCCCCTGCATTCTGCAATATTGCACCAGCAGTTGCAACACCTTCAGCAATATATTGAACATCCCTTATTGAATTGATTTTGACTACTTCATCACCATTTACATATCCTAATGATTCATCAGGGATTTTAACCATAATCCCCATTAAATCCTCCGGTTTAACATCATCCCTGCCACAATCATCTAAATATTTTGCAGAATAGTGCGGAGATAAAACAAAATGTTCTCCTTTAACAAGTCCAGCCATAGTAACTTCCTTATTAAATCCAATACCTTTTTTAACACAGGCAACAGTTACAAATGGGTCTGTGGAGAATTGTTCTCCTGCAGGTATACCTATCTTTTGTAAGAGCCTTGCATCACTTACAGCACCAGATGCAAGTATAACCAAGTCATCTTCAATTATTTCAATTTTTCCATCTTTTGTAGTGGTTTCAACTGCTTTGATTTTATTATCTTTAACTATAAGATTTGTTGCTTCTGTATCAGTAATTAGTTTTGCTCCATTTTTAACAGCCTCTTTTGTGAAATCTGCAGCAGTCCATTTTGCATCATTTGGACATCCATATGCGCACCTGCCACATTGAATACATTTATCTTCATAAATAAATTTAGGCATTTTTACTGGATTTAATCCTAATTCTTCTGCAGAATCTAAAAATAATTGTGAACCTTTACCAATATGACTATCATCTAATTGATGAACATTTAACTCTTTTTCTAATTCATCATATTCGCTAGTTAAATCAATACCAAATTTTTCAAACATATCTCCTGTGTATCTAACAGCATTACCTGCTGAGACTATTGTATTTCCCCCTACACAGGTAGTTGTTAAAAGATCCATTCCTTCAACAGGTTTATCATAATAATTAAATGCATCCTTACTTTCAACAAGAGGGCCTTTTTCTATTATTGTTACTGGAATATTTGCTTTCCTAAGTTCTAATGCAAGGATTGCACCACCAGCACCAGAACCAATTACAAGTACCATTTAATCACACCGTTTTAACAAATTAATATTATTTTATATTCTTGAATTTATTATTTTTTTTAAAATTTTATAAATATTATATTAATATTATTTTAATTCTTTAAAATTTTAAATCTTTTAATAAATTTTTAAACATTTTATAACTATTGTTATAAATTTTATTGTATTTATAATTAATTTTTAATATATAATATAATTATAAAAATAATCTTAAAATGATGAAACTAATAGTCTAAAATATAAATAATTAGAAAGTGAATGAAAAAATTTAAAAGTTTTCACTTTCAAGAATAGAAATTTGAGCATTTCTAATATTTTGTTTTTGATTTAAACCATTATTTTCTAAGATAAAACTACCATTATCATACTCAATAATCTGATAACCATCAGCAGGAGTTAAATAAACATCTCTCCAAAGTTTATCTTTACCACTTACACCATCAAAATCTGCATCACAACCGCCTAAAGCCATGTCACAAGTGATTTCCCCTTCAGGAACAGTGCTAGATCTTGAAGTATCCTTTGGAGTGTCAGTTAATGTACCATTTTTATGGCAAAATGGACAATAATTAACCCAAGTTCTAGTATAGTTTTTATATTCAAGGCCAGTATCAACACTTGGCATCATATGAACAGTAATTGTAGAAATATTAGTACTACGCTCATCACCATTATCATCAGTATAGTTTGTAGTATAATTAGTAATATTACCTCCATGATTAGTGGTATTAACAGAATCAGTAATATTGTCTATATCCTCAATATTGGTAACGTTAGTAATGTTAGTAATATTAGTACTGTTATCTGTAAAATTAATTATCTTATCATTTTCTTCAGTGATTGCTTTTTCCTCTTCCTCTACTGAACCTGCATAAGCTGCAGCAAGACAGACAACAATAGATAATATAACAAAAATGGTAGTAATCAATAATTTTGAGTGTTTTCTCAAAATAATTACCTCCGAATAAATAAAGTTTTAATTATTTCATAGTCAAATATTTTAATAATTGATCAAATCTAAGTACTAGTCTAATATTAACCAATAAACCCTTATTTTAAATAAATTACAAACAATATTTGAAATTTTATTAATGACAAAATTGAAATTTTATATCAAAAAATTAATAAAAACAAATAAAAGTTTATTAATTAAAAAGACTTTTATAAATTTTCAAATAAAAATCTTATAAGTTATAAGTTCTTAAAATTTCCATAAAGAACTTTTCATTAACTATAAAATTATTAATAATCATATATAAAGGTTTTGAAAAATCATGGAAAAAATCGATTTTTAAGCTTTTAAATTTAAAATTAAGAAAGGATTAAGAGTTAAATTAATAAAATAAGGATAATTGTACTTATGTAAATTTGGTTTTTTCAACTTATAAATTAATAAAAATACATTTAAAAAAAATAGAAATTTTAAAAAGAGAAAATATAATGATTAAATTAGAGATAAATAAATCAAAAATGATAAATTAAGATATAATCAAAAATATAAACAATTATAAAGATTTATATTAAATTATAAAAGATAACAACTTGTTTTTTAAAAAATAAATTAATATTAAACTTAGTTTAGATAAATAAATAAATAAATTATTTATAACCCCAATAATCATTTAAAAATTATTTTAATTAAAATTTATTAGAATTAAATTAATTTCAAAGTTAAATAGCTAATTCTATTAAAAAACAATGAAAAATATTATAATATTATTATTAAAATTTAAATTAAATAATAATTTATATATTATGATTATAAAAAACTATTTTTAAAAGATTAAAATAGTATTTAAATGCAAATCGATAAAAACAGATAAAACAAATAAATTATAGAAATTTAATTAAAAAACAAAAATTTAAGGATTATATAATTTATAACTTATAACATAGATTTCAAGTGTAAAAATTAGTTTACATTTTATAAATAAAGTCTTTTATTTTGCTAAAATATAAATAAAAATAGCTTTTATGAGAAAAAATGTTTTTAAAGATAAAATTTATAAAAATAATAATAAACTAATATGATAAATTAGAAAAAAACAATTTTAAATTAGTTTGAAAAATTATAAAAAATAATAAAATTTTGTAAAATTTTATAGAAGATTATAAAAAAAATCCTAAAATAAGCTAAATTCTAAAATGAAAACTTATATATTAATTTATATCAAATACTTATTATAAAAATCATGAGTAAAGAAAAAAGTATTTATCTAACAAAATAATTTATATTTTTATAAATTTAAATTAAAAAAAAATTTTAATTAATTTTAATTAAAAAAATAAAATATATTAACAAAAATTTTTAAATTTTCTTTACTATAAACTAATTTTAAAATGATCTACATGTCAAAAAAGAAATCATTTATTGTAAAAATAGCTGAAAGAATCCTAAAGTTAAATAAACCAAAATATATGGATTCAAAAGATAAAGTAGATGATTTTATAAATAATAAACTAAACAGCGATGAGAAGGAATTCAAACCTATTTTCAATATAAAAAAATTTTTATATAAATGGAATGAAAGTCTTTAGTTTTGGTGATAAACATAATGAAAATACTATTTTATTCATCCATGATGGAGCATACATTAATGAAATTAATTATCAACATTTAATATACTGTTATATGCTTTCCAGAAAACTAAATGTACATGTACTTGCACCTGTTTATCCCCTTGCTCCTAAGCATAATGCAGATGAGACATATAGTCTTATACTTGAATTGTATAAAAAACTAAATCCTGATAATTTAATTCTTATGGGAGACTCTGCTGGAGGAGGATTTGTTCACTCTTTCTGCCAATATCTTAAAACAACAAAACTTCCACAACCTAAAAAAATAATAACATTTTCTCCATGGGTTGATATTTCCATGAGCAATACTCCTTATAATAGTAGTGATAATCCTATTTTAGGTGAAATTGGTCTTAGAGAAATTGGAAAACAATGGGCAGGTGATTTGGACAATAAAAATTATAAAGTAAGTCCATTATATGGAGACAATACAGGCCTATCAGATACAGTTATTTTTGCAGGTACAGGGGAAATAATATATAAAGATATTGAAGAATACTCTAAAAATCTAAAAGAGATGGAGTAAAAGCGAAACTAGTTAAGGGTTCTGACCTCTTTCATATTTATCCTCTATTTCCAATACCCGAAGGAAAGAAAGTGTTTAATGAGATTAAAAAAGAGATAAATGAATAGTTAATTTAAAAATTTTTATAAAAATTTATACAATTTTATTAATATGTGAAATAATAATATTATATTAATATAGTATATAGAAAATTAAATTGTTTGAAAAAAAAATATTGCAGGTTTTATAATGGAATTTAATATTGATGAAATGAATGGACTTATTAAAAAAATAGAATCCCAAGTAGATTATGTAGATATCCGTGCAGGTAAAGGAAATGGAACCAGCATTGTAATGAAAGACAATAAAATCCAAGAAATTAATACTGGAATAACAATAGGTGCCAGAATCAGAGTTCTTAAAAATGGTGCTTGGGGATTTGCATATACAAATGATTTGAATAAACTTGAAGAAATATCACACACTGCAATATCAATTTCAGACAGTCTTAAAAGTGATGTAGTCTTATCCAACGAGGAAGTAGTGGAAGATAAAATTAAAACTTCCCGAAAAATTCCAGTTTCATCTGTAGATATTGAAGAGAAAATAGACCTTATTAAAGACACCAGCAAAGCTGCAGATTTAGAAGATGTTATAAGTATTGGAGTAAATTATTCCGACAGTGAATCTGAAAGCATATTTGTAAATAGTGAAGGCAGCACAATTGAAATGGATGAATGCAGAGTTGGAATGTGGTTAAATGTTATTGCAAGTAGTGGTGACTTGATTCAAATAGGTCATGACAGTCTAGGTGGTGCAAAAGGCTATGAAGTTATAAAAGATGCAGATATAGAATCATTTGGAAGAAAAAGTGCAGAAACTGCAAAGAGATTACTTACTGCTGAAGCGGCACCAAGTGGAAAATTTCCTATAATTACAGACAATACCCTAACTGGTGTAATGATTCATGAAGCATTAGGCCATGCAGTTGAAAGTGATTTAATCCTTCAGGACGACTCAATATTAAAAGATAAACTTAATACAAAAATCGGAAGCGAACTTGTTAATATTTATGATGATCCGACTATGGATGCATTTGGCCATTATGAATATGACACAGAAGGAGTTAAAACCTTTAAAAACCATCTTGTACGTGATGGAGAACTTGTATCACTTTTATCCTCTCGTGAATCTGCAGGAAAATTATCAATGAAATCATCAGGAAATGCAAGAAGCAGTATTTCAGACCAGCCTATTGTAAGAATGAGTAATACCTATCTTGAACCTGGAGACATGAGTTTTGAAGAATTGATAGAAGACATTAGTGAAGGAATTTATCTTAAAGGTTCAAGAGGAGGACAAGTAGATACAGGAAAAGGTATTTTCCAATTTAATGCATCTGAAGCATTTATGATTAAAAATGGTAAGTTATCAACCCCACTACGTGATGTATCCTTAAGTGGAAATATTCTTGAAACACTTACTCATATAGATGGACTAGGCTCTGACTTTAAAACTAGTGTGGGGTTCTGTGGTAAAGACGGACAAGTAGCACCTGTTGGTGATGGTGGTCCACATACAAGAATTCAGGATGCTATGGTTGGTGGAAGTAATTAAATTAAGCTAATAAAAAAAAATATTAAATATTTTTAATTATTTCTTTACCCCTTTTACCATTCTATTTTTTTATTAAAAATTTAAATTGACATGATTTAAAATCTTTTTTTATTAAAAATTCAAGATTATTCGCTCTATTTTTTTTATTTTATATAATTAACTTATTTTTATCAATGAAATTTAATCAAATAATACTATTTTAATAAATAAAATCCAAATCAATTAAAATAAAAAAGTGCAAAATACTTAAATAAAAAACTCCAAAACACTTAAATAAAAAAGTGCAAAATACTTAAATGAAAAACTCCAAAATACTTAAATGAAAAACTCCAAAACACTTAAATAAAAAAGTGCAAAATACTTAAATAAAAAACTCCAAAACACTTAAATAAAAA
>CAYQMW010000002.1:35148-39233 GCA_964418715.1 uncultured Methanobrevibacter sp.
AGTGCAAAATACTTAAATGAAAAACTCCAAAATACTTAAATGAAAAAGTGCAAAATACTTAAATGAATGTGATGAATATGAAAGAATATTTGAAAAGATATGTTGATGATGATTTGGAATTTTATTTAGAAGCAATAGGCGCCATTTTAATTATTGGTCCTAAATGGTGTGGTAAAACTACAAGTGCAGAACAACATAGCAGTAGTTCTATAAAATTACAAGACAAATACAAATCAGAAAACTATTTAAATTTGATAAATATTAATCCATATAAATTATTAGAAGGTGAAAAACCGCGTCTTATAGACGAATGGCAAGAAGCTCCAGAATTATGGGATACTGTAAGAAATAGTGTTGATGAAATAGGAGAAGATGGATTATACATATTAACAGGTTCAACTGTTGTAGACAGATCTAAAATTATGCATTCCGGTGCAGGAAGGATTCATAGATTAATGATGAGGCCAATGAGTTTATACGAAAGCGGAGAATCCAATGGGAAAATATCAATAATAGAATTATTTAAAAATCCTGACTTAGATATTGACGGCATCGAATCTGATTTATCAATAGATGAATTATTTTTTGCCATGTGCCGAGGTGGATGGCCTGCATCTTTAAATAAAAAAAGTAAAAAAGCACAATTATCCGTTGTTTATTCTTATTTAGACATAGTTTCTAATGAAGACATGAGTAATATCGATGATAAAAAAAGAGACCCTAATAAAGTTAGATTTATTTTACAATCATATGCACGTAACCTATCTACAAATGTTAAAAATAAAAAAATTATGGAAGACATTAACAGACATTATGGCGAAATAAGTGAACCCACTTTCTATTCCTATATCAATGCACTAAAAAAATTATTTGTAATAGATAATATTGGAGCATGGTCTCCCAATATCAAATCAAAAACATCTATCAGATCTAATGAAAAAAAAGAATTTATAGACCCATCAATTGCTGTTGCTGCTTTAAATTTAAATCCTGAAGGATTATATGAAAACATGATTTTTACAGGTTATCTTTTCGAAAATTTATGTATTCGAGATTTAAGTGTATACACTTACCATGACGGAGGCATAATATCATATTATAGAGATAAATCTGGTTTAGAAGTAAATTGTGTAATTCATTTAAGAAATGGAGATTACGCTTTAATTGAATTTAAATTAGGGAATAAAGAAGAAGAAAAAGGTGCTAAAAATTTATTGAAGATAAATGAATTAATTAAAAAAAGTGGTATGAAAGAACCAAATTTTCTAGCAATAGTAAATGGAGGAAAGTTTGCATATACCCGTAAAGATGGAGTGAAAGTTATTCCAATAGCTTGTTTAAGATAATAATAACCTAATAAAATTATAAAATTATAGTATAAAAAATTAAATACTATTAATATAAAATTATTAAATAATTAAAAAACATCTAATTAAGTTCATTGATAAATTAAATATATAATAATCAAGATTTAGGTGATAAAAATGGCATTAACAGAAGAAGATGGACAATATCTTATTGATGTTGCAAGAGAAGCTATTGAAATATACTTAGATAATCGAATTAAAATAGATGTTCCATTTGAATGTCCAGATCATTTGAAAGAAAACCTTGGAGTTTTTGTAACTTTAAACAAAAATCATAACCTTCGAGGATGTATTGGTTATCCAGAACCAGTAATGCCACTTATAAAAGCAACCATTAATTCTGCTATTTCTGCTGCATTTAATGATTATAGATTTCCTATGGTAAGTAGTGATGAACTTGAAGACATACAGATTGAATTAACTGTACTAACAAAACCAAAATTAATTGACACACCTAAAGAAGAATATTTGGATAATATAATTATTGGTGAAGATGGCCTAATTGTTGAAATGGGAATTAGTAGAGGACTGCTTCTTCCACAAGTAGCTACAGAAAACAATATGGATGCAGAAGAATTCCTATCCCATACATGCCTTAAAGCAGGACTTTCACCAAATAGTTGGATAGAAGACGATATTAAATTATATAAATTCCAAGGCCAAATATTTGAAGAAAAATAGATAATAAATATATGGGACAAAAAAGAATCTCGATGAATTATTTAAAGCCATATATTATTTTAAATTAAGATTAATTAATTTATGCAATGTAGCTACAGATATACTTAATGAAATCAGGGTCATCGATTTCAACAATTGGAACTCCAGTTTCTATTTCTTTGATTTTTTCCATATCATCATCTGACAATTGAAAATCAAACACATCTGCATTTTCAATCATCCTGGATTCTTTTGTTGATTTTGGGAAAACTATAATTCCTCTTTGAATAATCCATCTTAATATCACCTGTGCTACTGTTTTTCCATATTTATCACCAATTTCAGATAATATTGAATTGGTAAATATCCCATCTTTTCCTTCAGCTAATGGTCCCCATGCTTCTACAATTGCATCAAATTCGCCATGGAAATCTTCTGTACCTTCCTGCTGATAGAACGGATTTATTTCAATTTGATTAACCATTGGCTTTATTTTAGAATTTAGGCATAAATCTGTAAAACGTCCCGGAGTAAAGTTACATACTCCAATAGCTTTGATTTTTCCTTCTTTGTATAAATCTTCAACTGCTCTCCAAGATGAATATACATCTCCAATACATTGATGAAGCAAGTATAAATCAATATAGTCAGTCTGTAACTTATCTAAAGATTCTTGAAAAGCTTTTTTAGTTTCTTCATAACCATATGATGAAACCCATACTTTAGTAGTAATGAATAAATCTTCTCTTGGAATTTTTGATTCTTTAATTGCTTCGCCAATTTCAGCTTCATTGAAATATGCTTGTGCAGTATCAAAGTGCCTGTAACCTACTTCAATAGCTTTTTTTACAACATTTTTGGTTTCCTCTGGTGGAATCTGAAATACTCCAAATCCTAATTGTGGTATTTCGACTCCATTTGATAATTTTACAAATTCATTATTCATTTTAATCACCTAATAAAATATATGAATGTTTCAATATATAAATGTTTCCAAAGGAAATAATTAAATAGCGATATATTTATATGAGGAAATAATAAATATATACCTATGAGTTTACCAAGTCAATTTAAAAAAGAGAATTATAATAACATACTGATATACCATTATGTTGAAGAATTAATCAGTTCATTTGTTGAATTTGCAGATAAAAACCTGAAAGATGACATTATATCAACTAACAATCTACGATTTTTACTTAGAATCCGATTTGCTGATAAAACAACACAAAAGGACTTGGTTAATCTGTTTAAAGTAAGTAATGGATACACAGCTAAAATACTTCAAAACTTCGAAGAAAATGAATTAATAACAAGATTTGAAGATCCGACTAACAGAAGACAAAAAATTGTAGAATTAACACCGAAAGGTATGGAAAAAACTGATGCAATATTAGAACATATTATAATCTGGGAAAATAACCATGATTTAAATGATGATGAACTAAAAACACTGAAAAGATTATTATTTAAATTTTTAAGTGAAGAATAAAAAATATAATTTTATAATATATCAAATTATTATTTTTTCAGTATATAAGACTAACATTTTTATTTTTTTAAAATTTTAGGTTTATATAATAGATTTATAAGTAACAATACTGTGTCGTGAGTGTTTTATATATAAATTAATCGAAAAAATTAAAAAATTTTAATATTTAATGAAATAAATGAAATTGTTTAATTAGATTATACAAAAACCTATTTTTGACTATTTCAAAAAAAAAAGTAAGTGAGAGATAAACTCTCATTGTTTTTTAAAATTTTTATTTTTTATCCGCGTGGTTAAAATTAAAATAATTCCTAACAGAGCGGCCAATACATACATTACAGATGCCATTGCATTTTGAATAATTATATTTGCAGTATTCACAATAATCTTATCTTGTCCATCTAAAGTATCTAATTTTTGGAAGTGATTATAGACCTCTAGATGGAATTGCTCATCTCCTGAATGACTAGGTGCATAGGTATCAACAGCAGTACTAATACCTCCCATAACACCAAGAATTAGAATTATTCCAATAATTGCTGTACCCATTGATGAACCTAATGTAT
>CAYQMW010000003.1:0-32954 GCA_964418715.1 uncultured Methanobrevibacter sp.
ATAAATATTTTATTTTTAAACATAACTATTTTTAAAAAATTAATGAAAATTAAAACAAAACTTATTTTTATATTAAAAAATAAATTATAAAAAGAATAAAAAAAATTTTTATATTATTCTCAGGGCGGAGTGAAATTCTCCACTGGTGGTAAATTAAATATATTAATGAGTCCACGAGCACGAAAGTGTTGATTTGGTGAAAATCCAAAACCAACGGTGATAGTCCGGATGAAAGAGAATATATGCTTTAATAAATTATAAACTAAATTGGTTTTTATATAATTTACTAATTTATATCTTTTTTTAGCCCTGATTCTAGTAGTAAAATCTAGAACCTTATATAAAAACTCAGGAGTACATACTATGAATCAAGAAAAACTAGAAGGAACCTATTTAGAACGTGTTAACACTGCTGTAGAATACCTTAAAGAAGGTAAAGGTGTTATTGTAACCGATGATGAAGAACGTGAAAATGAAGGAGATATGTTCTTTTCAGCAGATTACCTAACAAAAGAACAAATGGCACTTTTAATAAGAGAAGGTAGTGGAATCGTTTGTTTATGTATAACAGAAGAAAAGGCAGATGAACTTGAATTACCTTTAATGGTTCAAAATAATACAAGTACCTATGGTACTGGATTTACAATTACAATTGAAGCAGCTCGTGGTGTTACAACCGGTGTTTCAGCTCATGATAGAGTAACAACAGTTAAAGCTGCTACAAAAGAAGGTGCAAAACCTAGTGATTTACATCATCCAGGTCATGTTTTCCCACTTAGAGCTAAAAATGGTGGAGTATTAGAACGTGACGGCCATACAGAAGCTAATATTGAATTAATGAAATTAGCAGGCCTTACTCCAGCAGGTGTTTTATGTGAAATAACTAAAGAAGATGGTACAATGGCAAGAATGCCTGATGTAATTAAATTCTCTAAAGAACATGACATGCCTGTTGTAACTATTGATGATATTAAACAATATTTATTAGAAAATTAGAGTAAAAAACTCTAATATTTTAAATTATAATCTCTTTTAGAAGTGGGGAACTAATATGGAAAGTAAAATAATTCAATCAGATGTATTAATTGTAGGCTCAGGTGGAGCTGGAGCAAGAGCTGCTATTGAAGTGTCAAATGCAGGATTAAAACCTATTATTGTTTCAAAAGGATTAAGTTTTAGATCTGGTTGTACTGGAATGGCTGAAGGTGGTTATAATGCAGCTTTTGCATTTGTAGATACTGATGATACTAAAGAGTACCACTTTAATGACACCTTAAAAGGTGGAAGTTACCTAAATGACAGTAAACTTGTTAACATATTAGTTGATGAAGCACCAGATAGATTAGTAGATTTGGAAAGTTATGGTGCTCTATTTGACAGACAAGAAAATGGTAAATTAAATCAAAGACCATTTGGAGGTCAAAGTTATAGAAGAACATGTTTTGCTGGAGATAGAACAGGACATGAACTTATAACTGCACTTAAAGAAGAGATTATAAAAAGAGATATTGAAACTGTTGATGAGGTAATGATTACTAAACTTATTTTAAATGAAGATGAATTTCCAAGGGTTATTGGTGCAGTTGGATTAAATCTTAAAGATTCAACTACTATCTTCTTTAATGCTAAAGCTGTAATTCTTGCAACAGGTGGAGCAGGACAATTATATCCTATTACATCAAATACTTTCCAGAAAAATGGTGATGGATATGCTTTAAGCTGGGATGCTGGTGCAGATTTAGTTGATATGGAACAGGTACAATTCCATCCAACAGGAATGATTAAACCTAAAGCAAAAGCAGGAGTACTTGTTACAGAAGCTGTTAGAGGAGAAGGTGGTAAACTAATCAACAGTGAAAATGAAAGATTCATGTTTAATTATGATAAGAAAGGTGAACTTGCAACCCGTGATGTTGTAGCAAGAAGTATCTATAATGAAATCCGTGAAGGAAGAGGAACTGAAGATGGTGGAGTATATTTAGATATAACAGACCTTGACAGTGGTGTAATTGATGAAAAGTTAGAGACTATGGTAGAACAATTTGCAGACGTTGGTGTAGATATAAAAAATGAGCCAATGGAAGTAGCTCCAACAGCACATCACTTTATGGGTGGATTATTTATTGATGAAGATGGTAAATCATCAGTTGAAGGTCTTTACGGATGTGGAGAAGTTACAGGTGGGGTTCACGGTGCAAACCGTTTAGGTGGAAATGCACTAGCAGATACACAAGTATTTGGAAAAAGAGCTGGAAAAGCAGCAAGTATACATTGTGAATTTGTAGAATTTGAATCAAATAATAAAATGGTTGAAGCAGAAGAAGAACGTATAAAATCCCTTATAAAAGATGGGGAATATAAAGCAGATGATATAAAGGAAAAAATCAAAACTATTATGTGGAAAAATGTTTCAATTATTAGAAATGAAGAAGATTTACGTTCTGCTCTTAAACAATTAAATGATATTAAAGATAATGAACTTAAAAATATTGATGTTAAAAATACTAAAAATTATAATAAAGACCTCCAAGACGCTCTTGAAGTAATTAATATGGTTGAAGTTGGAATATTAATCGTAAAATCAGCTATAATAAGAAGAGAAAGTAGAGGTGCACACTTTAGAGAAGATTTCCCTGAAACAAAAGAAGGATGGGCTAAAAGTATTCTTATGGGAAAAGTAAAATTAAGATTTATTAAAAGAAATAAGGAATTTACATTAGATAAATAAATTATAAATTAAAATTAATCAAATAATCAAACAATATTATAATTTTAATAAATTTAATAACTTAATCTTTAAAAAAAATAAGTAATTAAAGAAAAATAGAAAAATTAGAAAAAAACATTTAGAAAATAAAATAAAATGCAGAATAATTATATTAAATAATTATTCAGCTTCTTCTTTTAATCGAATCATTTCATCTATTGTTTCTTTTGCATTTTCTAAAATTTCAGCCTCATCTAAATTGATGAGTTTTCTATTTTCCATTAAAATTTCACCATTACAAATAGTAGTATCTACATTGGATCCATTTGCAGAATATACTATATTTGAACTTAAAGAACTTGTAAGTGGTGTGAAATTAGGACGTTTTGTATCAACTAAAATAATATCAGCAATTTTTCCCTCTTCAATAGAACCAATATCATTTAAACCAAGTGCCTTAGCACCATTTACAGTAGCAAGAGATAAAGTTCTCTCAGCAGATAAAACCTCAGGATCAAGAGTTTGAGCTTTTTGTAAGAGTGCAGTAAATTTCATCTCTTCAAACATGTCAAGATTATTATTACTTGAAGCACCATCAGTTCCAATAGATACACAAATATTATTATCAATTAATTTAGATATAGGTGCAATACCAGATGCAAGTTTAGCATTACTACAAGGATTATGAGATACTTTAATATCATATTTTTTAATTAAATCAATCTCAGAATCTGATAACCATACACAATGAGCTGCAACAATATCATCAGATAATATTCCTAAATCATCTAAATATTCAAATGGTCTCATAGATCTTAAATCCATACAGTCATCTATTTCTTTTTGAGTTTCATTCATGTGAATGTGAATACCAACATTATACTTATCTGCTTCTTTTCTAACACGGCTTAAAAGCTCGCTTGATGTTGTATAAATTGAATGAGGTCCAAACATAGTTGTGATTCTACCGTCACAAGTATTATTATGATTTTTAATTAAGGATATATTTTCCTTAAATTCGTTTTCACGTTTTTCCTCATCCCCAAAATCAATCATACCATAGGATAAGACTCCTCTTATACCTGCCTTATCAATTGCCTTTGCAACATCTCCCATATAAAAATACATATCAGAAAATGTGGTAGTACCTGATTTAATCATTTCAATAGCACCAAGCATAGTACCATTATATGTAAATTCACTGTTTAAGTTAGCTTCCATAGGCCAGATATGGTCATTTAACCATGTATCTAAATTTAAATCATCTGCAAAACTTCTAAATAAAGTCATTGGTATATGGGAATGTGTATTGATTAATCCTGGCATAAGGACTTTACCTTCACCGTCAATAATATAGTCAGCATTAGAGTCTTCTATATCTTCGCTTATTAAGGATATTTTATTATTTTCAATAAGTAAAGATGATTTAAACTCTTCAACAGTCCCTGTAAGTTTTGGATTTAAAATTATTGGATTTTTAATTAATATACTATTAGTTTCCATTAAATCACCGAAATTTAATAAGTTTATATAAATAAATAATTATAAAAAATATTAAAAAATACTTTTTATAAATAAACATTATATATAATATAAAGAATATTTAAATTTAAATTTAACTAATTTAAAATTAAAAAAATTTAAATAAAATTTAAAGTACTGTTTCAAATGAAAAAAGTAAATTAAGAATATATCTAATATAAGTTTTAAGTTATAATTAATTACAAAATATAATTTACAATATATAATAATATAATTATTGAAAAATTTTAGGATAAAATACTATGAAAATACAAATTGCTATACCATCAAAAGGAAGAATTAGTGATCCTTCTGTAGAAATTCTTGAAAAAGCAGGAATAAAACTAAAAGATTCATCTAATAGAAAATTAACCTCTCAAACATATAATCCAAATATTGATATAATGTTTACACGTGCTAGTGATATACCAATATTTGTTGAAAAAGGTATTGTAGACTTGGGAATTACAGGTATAGATTTAATTAGAGAAAAAAATGCAGATGTGGAAGGGATAATAGATTTAGATTTTGGTCAAACAAAACTTGTACTTGCTGTAATGGAAGAATCAGACATAAAAAGTATTAGTGACTTTAAAGATGGTATGAAAATCGCAACAGAATTTCCAAATATAACAAGAAAATACTTAAAAGATAATAATATAGAAAATGTAGAAATTGTAGAACTTGCTGGTTCAACAGAAATTGCACCATTAATTGGTATTGCAGATGGAATTACAGATTTAACAAGTACAGGTACTACACTTAAAAAGAATCATCTAAAAATCATAGATACACTACTTGAAAGTAGTATAATGTTAATTGGAAATAGTAACTCTCTAAATGAAAAATCATCTATTATAGAAGCTGTCAGTACAAGTATTACTGGAGTAATTAAAGCTGAAGGTAAAAAACTAATATTAATGAACGTAGAGAAAGAAAACCTTGAGAAAGTAAAAGATCTTATGCCTGGTATGGGTGGACCAACAATATCTGAAGTATTATCAAATAAAGATGTATTTGCTGTACAGGCAGTAGTAGATGAAGATAAAGTCTTTAAACTTGTAAATGACTTGAAAAAGGTTGGTGCAAAAGATATTTTAGTAGTACCAATTGAAAGAGTAATTAATTAAGAACTAAAATAATAATAAAATTTACTAATATATATCTAAAAATCATTGAAAAAAATGATAAATTAATCTAATATACAATTTAAAAAAAAATATACAATATAAAAAAATCTATTGGAGAAAATATTCTCTAATAGAAAAAAATATCAGGAGATTCATATGAAATTTATAAGGTTTGTTTTTGACGAGAAAGAAAAATCCGGAATATTAAATAAAGGCAATATAATATATGAACTTAACAATGATTATATTAATTATAATACAGATTTACTTGATATTGACTTTGAAAGTGAAGTAAATAAAAATAAATCCTATAAATTAGAAGACATTAAAATAATTGAGCCTGTTAAACCTTCTAAAATAATTTGTGTTGGTCTAAATTATACAGAACATGGTGAAGAATTAGAAATGGATCTACCTGATGAACCAAAACTATTTCTAAAACCATCAACTACAACAATAGCACATGAGGAAAAAATTGATTATCCTCAAATGACAAAGCAGGTAGATTATGAAGGAGAATTAGCTGTAGTAATAGGTAAAAAATGTAAAGATGTTGAATATAAGGATTCTAAAGATTATATTTTTGGTTACACTATTTTAAATGATGTTACCGCAAGAGACTTACAATCACTTGATGGTCAATGGACAAGAGCAAAAAGTTTTGATACATTCTGTCCTATAGGCCCTGTAATAAACACAGACCTTAATCCAACAAATCAAAAAATAACAACAAAAGTAAATGGAATTGTAAAACAAGATTCAAATACAAATAAACTGATATTTGATGTTTATGAACTTTTAAGTTTTATATCTAAAATAATGACCCTAAATTCAGGAGATATTATTGCAACAGGAACACCAAAAGGAGTTGGACCATTAAGTATTGGTGATATTGTAGAAATTACAATAGAAGATATTGGAACATTAAAAAATTACATATAAAAATAATATATAAAAATTGATACTATGAAAATACTGATTTTATACGATGATGTGGATACATATGCATCTCAAATCTCACAAGATATTATAGATGATATTAATTCAGATTTTATTAGAGCACTTCCAGTTAAAAAAGCAAAAGATACATGTCTGTTAAAATATGATTTTATAGTCCTTGGATCATCTATAAAAAGAGGTAAAATACCAGGTCCTATGAAAAGATATGTTGAAAGAAACAAAGCAACTATAAAAGGTAAAAACATAGGATTATTTATCAGCTGTTTTAACAAAGAAAAAGTAGACAAATACTTATACAAATCTTATTCCAAAACAATAGTAGAATCTGCAAGATTTAGCCAATATTTTATTGAAAAAAACAGCAGTAGATTCAAAATATTAAGAAAAAATGAAGAAGAAATAGATGAAGAGACAATTAATAAATTCAACCAGAAGAGGAAAGAAGAACTGGTAGATAATATAAATCAAATAATAGAAAAGTTTGAAAAATAATCTCTTAAATAATAAAATAAATAAAAAAATATTTTAAAATAGAAAATAATTTTGTAGAAAATAAGTAAAAATTCATAAATAATTAAATTTATTTTTTATAAAAATTAATAATAATATAATAAAAGTTGAAGATTACTAATTCAGGTGATTGAAATTTTTAAGCATAAAAATCTTATATCAATTAAGGAATTATCAACAGATGATATTAACTTTATATTAGAGAAGGCATCTACTTTAGAAAAATATGCAAAATCACAAGATGTGTCCAATTCACTTAATGGAAAAGTAGTTGGAATGATGTTTTTTGAACCATCTACCAGAACAAAATTATCTTTTGAAACTGCTATGAAAAGATTAGGTGGTGAATGTATTGGATTTGATAATACAGCATCAAGTTCAATAACAAAAGGAGAAACAATTGCAGATACAGCTAAAATGTTTGAATCATACTGTGATGTTCTGGTTATAAGACATGAACTTGAAGGAGTATCACAATTTATATCTGAAATTGTAGATATACCTGTAATTAATGCTGGTGATGGTGCAAGCCAACATCCAACACAAACCCTACTAGATTTATATACAATGAAAAAAGAATTTGGACATATTGAAGGTTTAAAAGTAGCGCTTGTTGGAGATTTAAAATATGGCCGTACTGTTCATTCACTTTCATATGCATTAGGATTATTTAATGCTAAAATGACATTTGTATCACCGCCAGAGTTAAAAATGCCAAAAGAAATTAAAAAAGATCTTGATAAAAATAATGTGGAATACAAAGAAGAATCAGACTTAAATAAGGTTATTGATAATATAGATGTTTTGTATGATACAAGAATTCAAAAGGAACGTTTCCCAGATGAAGAAGAATATGCAAAAATCAAAGATGCATATTTAATTAATAAAAAATTATTAGATGGTAAAGATCTTATTGTTATGCATCCTCTTCCAAGAGTTAATGAAATATCCTATGATGTTGATAATACAAAACATAATAGGTATTTCGAGCAGGCTTTCAATGCTGTTCCTGTAAGAATGGCTATACTTGAAACCTTAATAGAGGAAAACCCTAAATATACTGATTAGTAATCAAATTATAAAAAATCATAAAATATATGATTAAATCATGTTAAGAATAAATTGTAAAAATATATATTAATAATGAGAAAAAAAGTAGTTTAAGCTATATTTGATTATATTTAGTAATTATTAATTAAAAATAAAATAAGTTAAAGAAGGATTATAAATATCCTGCTTCTTTAAGCTTTTTTTCAGCTTCTTCTTTTCTAGCTACAATAGCATTCCATTCTTCTTCAGATAATCTATCTTTTCTCTCTTTAAGAACTTCATAACTATTAAGGATTTGTTCTAAATTACCTCTCTCATGTTTATCCATAAACAACATCTCCTATTAAACATTTTAGAATAAATATATATATAAATTTTAATATATAAACTTTAAGAAATTATCTAAAAAAATTTATAAAGATTAGAAAATCTATTTTTTATAAAAAAAGAATGATTAAATTCCTATAAGGAATTTAATGTTTTTTCTACTAATTTTTCATCACATTGAAGCTTAATAATATTGGTTCTACCTTTACCTCTTCCACGGGAAACAGTATTAGTAGAGATAATACCAAGCATTTCAAGTTCGTTAATAAAATCAAAAATTCTTCTATAAGTAACTGAATCTCCTTTAGAAACATCTTTATAGGTTTCATATAATTTACCAGAACTGATTTCCTCATTGTTTTGAGTAAGAATAAGTACTGCTTCAAGTACTCTTTGTTGTTGAGTAGGTAATGTATTAATAATATCAGTTACCTTATTATGTTCAATTCTATTTTTAGCAGCAATAACATAATCACCTAGAATTTCAGAAGAATCATTTTCATCTGCAATATCTCCAGCAGTTGAAAGTAAATCAAGAGCATACCTTGCATCTCCTTCTTCTTTAGCAGCCATTGCAGAACATAAAGGAATTACATCTTCTTTTAGAACATTTTCTTTAAAGGACATTTCAGATCTTTCATTTAAAATATCTGCTAATTGATCTGCACGATAAGGTGGAAATACAATTTCTTTATCCCTGAGACTACTCATTACTCTAGGTTTAATGAACTTTTTAAAGTCAAGATAATTACTAATTGATAATACAGATACGTTTTCAGTACGAGTTAAGGTGTATAATAATCCATCACCATCTTTTTCAAGTAAAATATCAACTTCATCTAAAATAATTATTAAAATAAGTTTTTTACCATGCATCTGTTGATTGAGAACATCTCTAAAAGTATTAATAATTTCTCCTTTGGTCCATCCCCTGTATGGAACATCACGTCCTAATCTTTGACAAAGTTGTGCTAATACCTGATATTCAGTAGTATAATCAGTACATCTAATATATTCAACATCAATATATACATTGCTATCTTGTGCAGCTTCTAATAATTGTTTTTGTGCAAATTTAGCTGCAGCAGTTTTACCTGTTCCAGTTTTACCATAGATTGTAACATCAGATGGAGTTACATTATCTAATGCATCGACCCAATATTTTGCAATCTTAGTTATCTGATCATTACGATGTGGTAATTGTTCAGGTAAAAATTTATGACTTAAAGGACTCTTGTCTTTAAAGACAGTCTTTCCTCTGTCCATATTCGTAAAAATATTATCTTTCATATTGCCACCTACACATATATTTAAAGCAAAATCTTACTTTAAAAATTATGCAATCAAATTAAGTTTAAAAATTAAAATTATAGTAGTGATTTTAAAATTAATTAAAATTACTATAAAATATCAAAATTATTAAGTAAATAAGTAAATTTCAAAACATCTATTTAAAGATGTATTTCAAGTGTAAAAAAGTTGTAATTTTTTAAAAAAAATAAAGTACAACTGCAAGTGTAATATTGATATTTATCTTTTATAAATATTTCTATATTTTGAATTTTTCACTGACAGTGTGTGAGATATATTTCAAGTGTATGCAACATTTGTAAAAAATGAAAATCATAAGGTGCATTTCAAGTGTAAAATTTTTTAAATATTTTCATATGAACATGTGATAGATTTTTGAAAATTTTTAGTGAGAGATAAAAATTATGATTTTTACAGTGGAAATATACCCCTTAAGTCATAGTATATCCTCGAATATGTTTCACTGGAAATACCTCTCTCACACTGGAAGATTAAAAAATCATATTAAAAAAATAAAATTATAATCTTTAAAATTTCATAAAAAATTATTAAGTACAATTTCAAGTATAAAAGAGAAATTTTTACAACATTTTTTTAATAAATATATTAAAATTTTAGTCAAATAGAAAAATAAAATATAAAATGTTATCATATCAGATTATCTATTATATTTCAAATTTTATACATAATATAATAACATAATAAATAAATAAAAATAATAAATAAAAATAGTAATAAAATTAAAAAATAGAATAATAATAAAAATAAACATATATTATTAATTATATTAACAATTAATAAATTATTATTATTTAATATAATAAAATATTAATTATTAATTATTTATATTAAAAATAAGATTAAAATATTATAATTCATCAATATTTATGTTTTTTTGAGAGAATGTTCTCTCGATAAGCCATAGACATTGAAGTTTTGCTTTGTAGATTCTTTTTATTGTATGAATTAAATTGTCTTTTGTAAGGCCGTCTTCAAATATTTCATCTGTTATAAGAAAACGTGTAAGTTCATTATCAGGATGGTTTAATTCAAAATCAACTAAAAACTGATTTAAACCAAATCGCATTGACCATATGAAATTTTCTTTCATTTGATCAGTTGCATTGTTAATCATTTCTTTTTGTTCAGCCGCTATTTCAGTTGCACAACCAACAAGAATCATATCCTCTTTTCCAACAGGTTGAATTAAATCCATCATATGATCTGGAGGATAATTTATAATATAGTGAAAATTAGCCTTTGCATCTTCAATTTGATTGTTTAATAAACCTTCATCATTTAACCATTTAAGCAGTAAGTTTTGATCTATCATTTTATTCACATTATTTAATTATTGTACTAAAACAAATCTTATAATCTATTTATTTATTAAATAATATTTTTTAATATATAATATTCAATATGATTATATTATTTTATATTTTTTATATTATTTTTTATTTTATTTTTAATTAATTTTTTATTTTTTTATTTAATTAACAATATTTTAATTATAATTTTATTTTCATTTATCAAATGATTTGAAAATTTTTTAAAAATAATAATAAAAATTCCCAATAAATGATATAGAATATATATTATACTCATTAAAATAAAAATGATGATAAATATTATTCTTTATGACAATTTTTTTATAACAATTGTATTATTTTTTTCAGTATTTCTAATTGCATTAATAATTGATGGAGTTTTAGGTGAATTTCCAAATGCAATACATCCTGTTGTTATAATTGGAAAACTAATTGCAATAGTAAAATTACTCCTTAAAGATATAGACATGTATATAGGAGGTCTATTATTATTTGTAGGAGTTATGGGTGTATTTTTAATCGCTGCTAATATTATATATTTAGTTGTTAAATTCTTACCTTTAATTTTTATTATATTTATTGTTGGAATACTGTTTTCACAGGCATTTTCAATTAAAATATTACTTGATTCAGCAGAAAGGATAAGATATTCTCTTGAGCAAAAAGATCTTAATACAAGTCGTCGTGAAGTGGGAAAACTTGTTAGTAGGAAAACTGATAATTTGAAAAGGCCTCATCTTATATCTGCTACTATTGAAACATTAACTGAAAATATTACAGATTCTGTTGTTGGTCCAATATTCTATTATTTTGTATTTGGAATTATTAGCATAAGTGTATTCTGCTATTATCATATATTTGACAATGAGTTTATTATAACCAATTTAAACCTTTTTGTAATGAATAATCTTGGTTTAAGCCCAAATAGTTTTGTAATCGATATAATTTATATATCTTTACTTTTAGCATTTGTCTATCGTGTAATAAATACAATGGATGCTATGGTTGGATATAAAAAATATCACAAATTCGGATTTATTCCTGCAAAAGTTGATGATATAGTTAATTTAATACCTGCAAGAATTACAGGTTATTTAATGGTTATTGCTAGTTATATACTTTCAATGGATTGGAGAAACAGTTATAGAATAATGAAAAGAGATGCTAGAAATTGTGAAAGTCCTAATTCAGGTTATCCTATGGCAGCTTGTGCAGGTGCACTTGATATACAACTAGAGAAAAAAAATAGTTATGTTATGGGTGATGAATTTAAACCACTTGAAACATATGATATTAGAAGAGCATATAACTTAAGCAGATGGACTATATTTTTATTTATTTTAGCACAAGTATTTTTAACATTACTTTTAATTGTTATAATATGGTTTATAGTCTAATCAAGTATTTTTTTACTTATTAGATTTATTAAATATTTATTATTTTTTAACTTTTTTTTATTTTTTAGATTTTTTAAAAAAATTAATTTATTATAAAAATCATAACTACTTTTAAGAAAAATGTAATTTTTAAATTAATTATAATTGAAATTATTACTTAATTAACAATTTAAAAATATTTTTTTTACAATAATTTATTTTTACAATTTTAAAGGTAATATTATGAAAATAGCAATATTAACAGTTACAGATAATGGATTAGAATTAGCAGAATATATAAAAGCTAAATTAGATCATGATTATACTGTAATTAGATGTGATATTCATCATAAAAATATTATGAAAAATATTGAAGAGGATTTTAAAAACTATGATGGTATTATATCAATAATGGCAACAGGTATTACCATAAGAGCAATAGCACCATATGTTCAATCTAAAGTAAGTGATCCTGCAGTATTGGCTATTGATGAAAAGGGTAAGTATGTTGTTAGTCTTTTATCTGGTCATTTAGGAGGCGGAAATGCTTTATGCGGTAAAATTGCTAAAATTATTAATGGTGAAGCTGTAATATCCACATCTACTGATGTTAATTTTAAGTATGGTATTGATTCTATTGCTTCAAGATACTTTTATACTATTGATGATACTAAAAAAATCCTTCCATTCAATAAGGCTATTTTAGAAAATATTCCTTTAAATATTCGCTCTGATAAGGATTTAAGTTATTTAACTAAATATTTCATTGGAAGTACATTTAATCAGGTCAACATAGATCAGTTAAGTTTTGATAATAAAGATTTAAATGAGGATGAGGATATTTATTCATCCACTAATGATTCAAGTGAAAATGAACTTGTTCAATCATCTGATAAAGATTTGAGTACTGATGAGGATGGATTAGTATCTTCTGATGATAATGATAATATAGATGATATTCCACTATCTATTGTTAATTTTTCATTTGAAAAAGATAATGAAATTCACAATATGAATATGAAGGAGAAAAAGTTAGTCATAGGTATTGGTTCAAGACGTGGTAAGACAAAAGAAAATGTGATTCTTGCAATTGAAGAAGCTATTAAAAATTTGAATATACCTTTAAGCAGAGTGAATAGTATTGCAACAATTTCAATTAAAAAAGACGAACTTGGTATTATTAATGCAACAAGTGATTTAGATAAGAAACTTGAAATTATTGATATAGATGTTGTTCGTAATTTTCACTCAGATGACTGTTCAAAATCAGACTTTGTATATGAAAAATTCCAAATAGATGGTGTATGTGAACAATGTGCTATGATAGCAGCAGGTGAAGATTCTAAACTAATTCATAGAAAACTAGGATTAGATGGTGTAACAGTAGCTGTGGCTATTTCCAAGTAAATAAATTTTTTAGACTTTTTCGTGTATTATCAGCTTATTTTAACTGATTTCTATTTTCTTATAAGGTCAATTACTTTTCTTGATGCTTGACCATCATCAAATTCATTGAACTTTTCATTGAATTTAATATATTTATCTCCATAGACTTCTTCATAGGTTTCTAAACGGTTTTGAATAAATTCAACAAGATCTTTTGTAGTCATACATATTGGACCTGGAACCTCTTCTACCATATCAAAGTAAAAGTCTCTTAGATTATTTTTATAATTATCTAAATCATAGGTATAGAAAAGCATAGGTCTTTTTAACAGTGCATAATCAAACATTACAGATGAATAATCAGTAATCATAATGTCAGACACAAGATATAGTTCCTGTATATCCCAGTCAGCATCACATTCAATTACAAAATCGCCATATTTACTCCAGTCAATATTGTCTTTAACAAGATAATGGAATTTGACAATTAGATAATATTCATCTTTAAGATCTTCATAAAGCATGTCAAAGTCCATTTCAGTTGCAAATTTATATTCTCCTTTTTGATAAAATTCATTATCTCTCCAGGTTGGAGCATAAAGGATGATTTTTTTATCTTTTGGAATGTTTAATTTTGATTTAATATTATCAATGTCTTTTGGATTGTTTTTATTAATTAATATATCATTTCTTGGATAACCTATCTCAAGCATTTCACCTTTAAAGTCAAATGCACGTCTGAAAATCTCTGATGAGTAGGTATTTTGTGATATAAGATATTGCCACACATGTGAATTTTTTCTAAAATCATCATGATATTGGGTTATGTCCTGATTTCCGCTCATATCAATATAATCCATATCAAGAGCTAATTTTTTAAGTGGTGTTCCATGCCAGGTTTGTACATATTTAGTGTTTTTATTTTTTTTAAGATAATACAAGTGTCTTGAATCAAATATCCATGTTCCACTTCTAAGTGTATAATATAAAAATCTAAAAAAAGGCTTTTTGACCTTTACCGGATTACCAGGAATTTGTACTTTTGTATTTGTAAGTACCCAAACAGATTTAAACTCCTTATCAAGGCCCTGGTTTAGGATTTCTTCATAAACAGATTTTGGATTACCAGTATAATTACGGCCATTACTTGATTCAAAAAGGATAATATTTTCATTTGGAGGTATAATATATGAAGCTATATAATATAAAGCCCTTGCAGAATATTTAGCACAATTATAAATTATATCCTTTATTTGTTTTTTAAATGTTTTAGCCATATTATCCCTTTTTTGATTTAGTTAAATATTTTTTTTTAGTTTATTAAATTATAATTATATTTTGTTTATTTTAATTAAATTCCAATACTTATTTATTTTATTTTAGTTAAATTACAAATTAAACTTAACTTTCAAGTTCATCTACTAGTTTTTGAGCATATTCCCAATCATTATGATCATCAATTTCGCTCCATTTTAATCCATTTGTTAGGACAAAGTCAATAGGTTTAATTTCACTTAAATCTTTAAATGAAAAATCATAATAGTTTTGAGGATCTTCATTTATTGACTCATTTAAAAATCTATTAAAGTCATTAATATCAGATTTAATTACTTTTGATACTCCAATAAATTCACCAGTAGAACTAGGAATATCCAATCCTTTACCGATGGAGTTTATTACCCCATCTGCAATGGATTTATCAGAGTTAAAACTTTCATTATCAATAATTAACTTAAAAGATTCTTCATTTAAGTCTTTAAAGTTGTCAATAATCATAGCAGTATTATCTGTTTTTGCAAGTCTTTTTATAATTAATGGATCTACCACATTATCTCCATTTACTAGGATAAAGTCATCTGGGCTCTCTTTTTCTATATATGTACTTGCAAGATAAGTTGAAACAGATGTATTAGTTACATCATATTTTTCATTAGTAATGGTTTTAATTTCAATATTGTATTTATTTTCAAGTTCTTTAGATAAATCTTCTACCTTCTTCCCATTATATCCAACTACAACAATGAATTTGTTAATATCTGCATCAATACAGTTTTTTATCATTCTCTCAAGTAAACTTATATTATTTATTTTAAGAAGTGCCTTTGGAATATCTTTTGTAAGAGGCATTAATCTTGTACCCATACCTGCTGCTAAAATTACACCTATCATATTATCACAATAAAACTTTATTAATTTATTTATTCTATATTGCTCCATAATGTTTTAAAAGCTATTTTTGGAGGAATCTGTTTAACAATCACATCATATACAAAATCTACAATTACACTTTTAGTACCAGTATTTGTACAAATGTCTTTAATAGCCATTATTGAATTTTTACCTTCAAAAACAATACCACTAGCTTTCTCATCAACAATGATTCTCTGACCATATAACATACCAAGTGTATGGTTTCTACTTTCTGATGAGGTTGAAGTTAAAACCAAATCACCAAAACCACAATATTCACTTGCTGTTGATGTATTTCCGCCAAAGGCTTTTATTATATCTTTTGTTTCTCTAAATCCTTTTGTAAGTACTGAATATCTTGCATTTTCATTAATATTCATACCTTCACATATTCCATTAGCTATTGCATTAATGTTTTTAATTACACCTGATAATTCAAGACCAAGTACATCATCAATAATTTTTACTTTAAAATCATCTGTTTCAAGTGTCTGTTTAACTATTTTAGCATTTTTCATATTATATGATGCAATATTTGTAATGGTTGGAAGGTTTAATACAATTTCAGATGCAAAGTTTGGCCCTGAAAGGGCAACATAATTATTATCATAATATTCTTCAATGATTTTACCCATTGTTTTAAGTGAAGGATATTCAATACCCTTTGCAGTTGTAACAAGAATTGTATCCTCACTAATTACTTCTTTTAAATCTATAAGCATTTCTCTAAAGCCAGATGAAGGTATTGATAAAAAGATAATTTCACATAGTTTTAAGTCGTTTATATCAGTTGTTGCAGTAATATTATCTTTTAGCATTGTATTTGGATAATATTCACTATTGTAATGGTTTTCATTTATACTTCTTTTTAGTTCTTCTTTTCTTAAGTAAAGGATTACTTCATCAACATTTAATGCTACTGTTTGAGCAATTGCTGTTCCTAAACTTCCAGCACCAATAATACCTACCTTCATTTAATCACCATTAACTTTAATTTTTAGCTATTTTAGATTTAATCTTAATTTATTAGTATTTTAGATTTGATTAGAGTAATATTTTAATCTTTACCTATTTTAGATTTAAAACGACTAGTTAAATTGTCTTTCTTATAATCAATCCATCCTTTAGTTGATTTAACAGTTTTAATTTCACTTGTTAATCGTTCATTTTGTTTAGAATAATAGTTATAATTTCTCTCTTTCTCACGTATATAGATTAATTCATCTATTTTTCCTTCAATTAAAAAATCATATTTAATCTTATTAATCATTGTAAGATTTTCAAACAGTTCTTTTGGAAAATCTTCAATAATCGGTTTAATATCATTAATTATAAATTCTCTATACTCCACATCACCAATATCGATTTGGTCTATAAATAATCTGTAATCAATTTCAAGTAATTTAAAGTGATATGCATCTAGAAGACTCTTATATTTTTCGTCTGATTTAAATAAATCTTCTATTTTGTTTATTATAAAAATACGATCTTCAATATTCTTTTTATTTGTCCTATCTTGTGTAGTTGATTTATTAGATTTATCTCTTCGACGTCTCCAGTAATATTTTACCTCTGGTAAAACACCAACAGAATCAGTTGATGAGAACAGTTCCATTGAAAAGAGTAAGTCTTCATATAATCTGTCAATAAATTCTATATTGTTGTCAACTAAGAGGCTTGTTTTAATTAATTTATTACAAGGTGAAGTGTCATAGACAAATTCAGGATGTTCTAATATACTGCTTTTAGTTACTTTTTCTTGAATAGATCTCTCATGAAGTTCACTTCCACCTATTATACCTTTATGGTCAAATCTTACAACATTAAACAGTACCATATCAAGATCATTTTCAAGTGAAAAATTTAGAACCTTTTCATATCCATCCAAATCAATTTTATCATCACTGTCCATAAAGGCAATATATTCACCTTTAACATATTTAAGTGCAATATTTCTAGCTATTGCCTGACCTGTATTTTCTTTATTGTATAATACTTTTACTCTTTCATCAGATGCAGCATATTTTTCTAATATTTTAGGTGAATCATCACTAGACTTATCATCAATACATATTATTTCAATATCTTTAATGCTTTGATTTATAAGACTATCTAAACATTCTTCTAGATAAGTAGAGGTATTATATACAGGTACTATAATACTTATTTTTGGATTATCTAAAGACATCTTATCACCTATTAGTTTAAATCATTATTTATTTTCTTTAAAAGTAATTTCTTTAAATTTTATAATTTAAAAACGATTTATTAATCTTAAAGTTTTTATTATTAGTTTTAATTTGATATAATTCATTTAATTTTATCTTTAATATCTCTAATTGGTTTAGTCATTTTCCAGCTTGTTGAGTTTAATATTTCATTTTGTGTTTTTTTAAGTTTATTATTTTCTTTGGTTAATTTTCTATTATTTGACCTTAATTTTTTATATTCAGCTTTTAACCTTTTATATTCTTTTATATTCTCATGATACCTTTTTTCTCTAATTGTTGCACGTTTTATCATTCTTAAGAAATAATTATTTTTAAAATCACCATATTCTATATTATTGAAAAACACATTAAATGGGTAATTATCATTAAAGAAATTAGAGTTTCTAAAGTTTTTATAAACATCACTGTTTAATAATTCATCTACAACTTCTCTTTTTAGGGTATTATCTTCAAGTTTATCCCTTATTCTATTAACATAAGAATAGAGATTATTAGTTATTAATGCTGTAGTCATATATTCATTAATTTCATATTTTTCACATATATCTAACAGGTTTGTATATGCTATTAAGCTATTTTTAAGCTGTTTTAGATTAATGTTATTTGATACAGACTTATCTTCACCATCTCTAATATTATAGTTATAAACTGAATAATTGTTAATTAATACAATCTTTTTTGCTTTAAAATAAGCTTCATTTACAAACAATAGGTCTTGAGCAGAAATATCTTCTCTAAATTTAAGATCATTGTTTAGTATAAAATCTTTTCTAAAGAGTTTTGAAGCTATTGCAGGAGCAAGATCCATTAATTTTAATTCATTTTGAGAATCAGATACAATTGTAGTCTCACTATCTCCATTTATACTTTTATCTTTTATAGTATTATCTGAATTTAGACGGGTATATCCTCCAATTGCAATATCAGTATCTCCATCTTGTGAGATTACATTATATAACCTTTCAAGGCCATCAGTGTTTAGATAATCATCACCATCTAAAAATAAAACATATTTGGAGCTGGCATTTTTAAGACCAATATTACGTGGTCTTCCTCCATATCCACTGTTTGTATCTAGATGAATAACTTTAACATTACTAAACTCATCTGCCCACCTGTCAATAAACTCAACACTCTTATCACTTGAAAAATCATCAACAAATATTACTTCAATATTTGAAAATCCAATACTTTGATTTTTTATACTTTCAAAGTTTTTTTCAATATATTTTTCAAGATTAAAAACAGGTACAATTACTGAAATTTTATACATCAAATCACACAAGAAATATATTATTAGTAATTTATTTAATTTAATCCTTATAATAATTTTGAATATTCTTAGTTTTTTTAAGTTTAGATTTATGTTTTTTTAAAATCAGTATTGATAAAATATTTTTTATTTAATTAATTCAATTCATAAATTATAAATTATTTTTTAAAATTAGTCAGATTAAAAAATTGTTAATAATTTTATTTTAAAAAAAGAAGGGGTAAAAAGAGTTATTTAAACTCTTTTTTAATAAATTTTTAGTTTTTTATTTTTTTACAGTTATTTTTACTTTTTTAATTGCTTTGTTGTAGTAGTTGTTTGCTGGTGAGCTTATTGTTGCTGTGTATTTTTTAGCTGTTTTTAAGTTGGTTATTTTAAAGGTTGCTTTTCCTTTTGCATTGGTTTTTGTAGTAAATGTTTTTCCATTGACTTTTAAGGTTACTTTTGCTGATTTTATTACTTGGTTTTTGTTGTTTTTTAGTGTTATTGTGTATTGTTTGGTTTTAATGTTTAGTTTGTAAGTTTTTGCACTTGCGATTATTTTTTGTGCAGCTTTTTTAACTGTTACTTTTACAGATGCAGTTGATCCTTTGTAGTTTGTATCTCCTGTGTATGTGATTTTTGCTGTATAGGTTTTTGGTATGAGTGTTGCAGCATTGATTTTTACCTGTCCGTTTTTATCGGTTGTGTATTTTTTAGAGCCTCCAAGGTTTACGGTTATTGCTGCTTTTGGTATTACTTTTCCATTTGCATCTTTTAATCTAATTGTTAAATATTTATTTACATTATAAGTGGTGGTTACAGCACTTGCATAGATTTTACTTGCTATTTGGTTTACTGTTATTGTTGCGTTAGCTGATTTTTCCTCAGGGTATGATGTGAGAGTTAAAACAGCAGTATATATACCAGGGTTTAAATCAACAATCCAACCTTCACCTGTTAAACCGTAAGCAGTTTCAATTAATTGGTTACCATCATATATTTTTATTGTGGCATTAATGCCGTTGTAGAGTGTATTGTTTATTGTTAGGTTGAATTGTAGTTTTTCACCTGATTTGTAGCTTGAACTGTAATTGGAGACTATTATTTCTGCAGGAATGATTGTTGTGCCTTCGATAGTATTTCCGTTGAATGTACATAAAACTGCATAACCTCCATACATTGCTTTGCCATGTTCTGCGTTGTTGTCTGTAAATGTACAATTGTATGCATTTACATCCCATAATGCTCCACCCCGTTCGCTTGCGTTGTTTTGTGTGAAAGTTGAGTTGTATGCATTTCCATGTGCTATTGCTCCACCAATAAGTCCACCATTATTTTGTGTGAATGTACAGTTGGTTGCATTTCCATAGCATATTCCTCCACCAATAAATGATGCGTTATTTTCTGTAAATGTAGAGTCATATGCATTACCCATCCATACTGCTCCACCCATTTTTCCACTGTTATTTGTAAATGTACAGTTATATGCATTTGCTAGGAATATTGCTCCACCATTTTCATTTGCAGTGTTGTTTGTAAATGTACAGTTATATGCATTAGCTCTCCATACTGCTCCACCATCTTCTGCTGTGTTTCCTGTGAAAGTTGAGTTGTATGCATTACCTTTACAAATAGCACCACCATTTACTGCTGTGTTTTGTGTGAATGTACAGTTTATTGCATTACCGGAGTCCATAGCACCACCGTCAAATGCAGTATTGTTTGTAAAGTTACAATTTATTGCAGTAACTTCACCAACGATAGCACCACCATTATAATATATATCTGAACTTGCATTACCGTTTATAAAATTAATATCATGGAATATTACATTTTCTACGGTTACATTGAATATTCTTGCCATGTGGTTTCCATCTAGTGTAACATCATTTCCATAAATAGTTAAAGCACGGTTAATTATAATTCCATTTTGAAAATTAGAGTCAGATCCATTATTGTAGGTATAATTATTGGATAAATATATTGTAGTATTATCATTACCGTTAATGGTTTCGTTTAGTTGTGTGAATGTTAATGGTGTGTCGGTTAGTGTAGGTGTCTCTTCACTTTCTGAAACTTCATTATTATTGTTTTCTTCTAAAATTAGTTCATCATTTTCATTATTACATGAAACATCATTTTCTTGGATGTTTTCTTCTAAAACAAGTTGTTGATTTTCATTAGTACTAGTCACATCACTTACAGCATCCTCAGCAGCACTAATGGCCGAGATACTTAAAAAACAAATAAGGCATACTAGTACTAAAAGTGTTTTGATTTTCATCCTTTTCCTCATTTTTCTTTATCAATTTAATAAATATTAATAAAATCTTTTGAATAATAAGCTTATTCAAATTATATATAAGGTTATTATATTTATTATATAAAAAATTTATCTATAGGCCTTAAATGCACTATTATTTTTTAAAATCCATATTAAAGATTTTAAATTAAAAATATTAAAAAAACAAATTAAATTTTAAATAATAAAACAATTTTTTACACATTACTATGAATTAGTATAAAGATAGCTATAAAATTTATTTTTACACTACTATCATTGTTAGTATGAAATATATTTATTAAAAAATTTTTAAAATGTCTAAAACTTAAAGAATATTAGAAATAAACTTTAATAATGTCTTTTTACCTAATTTAATTTAATTAATTATTCAAATGTTTTTAAATAAAAATCTATAAATAAAATTTTAAATAGATAATAATTAAAAAAATCAAGTTTTTAAAATTCTTTTTTAAAAAATTATTATATCATAGTGTGTTAATATGGCTAAATCTGGATTTTCAATAATCATATCTGAAGGAGTATTAAATAAATATTTTAAAGATTTTTTTAAATCTTTTACATCAGATATGGATATATGTTTAGTTTTAAGTGATAAATCTGATGATTTAGTTTCAGATGATAATTTAGATTATGATATTATTTCAGATACTAATACAGATTATAGAGTAGTTTCAGACAGATTATATTATAATGATTATCCAGATATTAGATTATTCGCTGATTTTAATTCAATATTAGAAGAAGATTTTAGTCCTGATACTATCTATTTTATAAGTGAAAATGATTTTGATTTAGTTAAAAATACAAGTATTGAAAATAATAATCTAATAGTTATTCCGGGAAATCTTGAAAATAAAGAGTTTATAAATTGGAAAATCTCTCATATGAGGGAATTGATAGGTATTTTTAAAAATAATTCTTATTTTATTGAAAATTTATTAGTCTATAATATTTATGAGATTATAGAACTTGATTATAGTATATTTGAAAAGTCCAGGTATTTGGAGATTATAAGTTCAATAATAAATATTCTAAAATCTGTTTCAAAAGATACAATATTAAATTCAAACTTTTTAAATAATGATATGAAATCATTTTTAATTTTTATTAAAAACAATCAGGAATATACACTGGATATTAGGGATAAAACAGTTTTATTATATACAGGCGACTATTTAATTGATGATTTGGCATTTAATAATATAAAAATAGATATTATTGATTTAAAAGATGGCTTTTTAAGTATTGATGCATATATTAAAAGTAATTTTTACTTGGAAAGTATTAGATTTGAAGCTATTTTAGATAGTGGAAATTCAAAAGAAAAATTTAACTCTAATCTATTAGAATATCCCTCTACTGACCGTAGAACCTTTAAGTATTTAGGTATAAGTTGGGTATTTTATTATAACTTTAATATTCAAATACCAATTGATTATAATAAAACTTATAGAATTGATTTAAAAACCATATTTACCGAATCAGATAATCAGATAACAGTAAATAATAGTATATCATTTAGAAAACATGGAAATATATCCCATTATACTAATTATACTTACCTAGACTCTAAGATTATAGAGTTTAAAAATAATTCATTTTATTTGTATGATTATTCCACATCAAAAGTCTTGTCTTTAGAGTTTAAATCATTACTACGTATTTTAAAATCATCTAAACCATTCTGGTATAAGGCTATTTTCTATAGAATACTATATCTTATTTTAAAACCCTTTTATAAAAATAAAAAAATATTCTTATTTGAAGATCGGTCCCATCAGGCTGATGATAACGGTGAAATATTATTTAAATATGCAGTTACCCAGGATGATAATATAGATAAATATTTTATTATTGATAAGAATACCTCTGATTATAAGAGATTATCAAAGGATTATAAAAATATAATTCCATTTAAGTCATTTAAGCATAAAATATTATATCTTTTTGCAGATAAACATTTCTCCAGTCATGTTGATAGGGTATATTTAGATCCATTTGATAGTGAGTCTCCTGAATTATATAATAGTTTAGCCACATTTAGAAGATATTTCCTCCAGCATGGTGTAATCCAGTCAGACTTATCCCACTGGATTAGAAAATATTATCATAATCTTGATTTATTTTTAACCTCATCTAAATATGAAAGAGACTCTATTGTTAATGGCTATTATAATTATGATAGTAATATTGTCCAGTTACTTGGACTTCCGAGATATGATTATCTTGAAAATAAAGAAGGCCGTAAGGAAATTTTATTTATGCCTACATGGAGAAAGTATCTTAAAACAAAAGAAGATTTCCTCCAATCAGATTACTATAAAAGACTTAATAGGTTTTTTAATAATAGTAAACTAAAAGAGGAGCTATTAGAGTATGGCTATAAAATAGTCTTTAAACCTCACTTTAATATATTAGAGTATTTGGACTTTTTGGATATTGATGAGGACTATGTTAGACTTGCAGTAGATGAATCATATAGAGATCTTTTCAACAATTCAAACTTACTTATTACAGATTATTCATCTGTATTTTTTGATTTTGCATATTTAAAAAAACCAATTATATATTATCAAGAAGCAGATGAGTATCATTTTAATAAAGGTTATTTTGACTATGAAACTATGGGTTTTGGAGACATCATCAAAGACGAAGATGAATTAGTTGATTTAATCATTTCTTATATGGAAAATGATTGTAAAATGAGTGATAAGTATATTATGAGAGTGGAAGACTTTTTCAAATACACAGATAAAAACAATTCTAAAAGAGTTTACAATTGGAGTTTAAATGAAGATAAGCATTAGTTCTAATCTGTATATTTTAGCTTTTATTGAAATTTGATAATTTTAAGTCTTTATAATTTGACTTTAAAACGAAGGTTTATAAAAACTCTAAAAATTTAAATAATACAAAATTATAATAATCTTATAAGAATTAAAATAATCTATTAGATTTTTACTATTTTATCATTGGTGAATTTATGAGTAAAAAATTCAAATTTTCTATTATCATTTCTCTTTTTGAGTCTCAATCTTATATTAATGAGTCATTGGACTCTATTATTAATCAGTCATTAAATTTTAAGGATAATGTTCAAATTATTATAGTAGATAATGGTAGTATTGATAATAGTAGAGAAATTGTTGCTGAATACAAATCTAAATATCCTGATAATATTCTGCTTCTTGATAAAGAGAATGAAGGCTTTACATCAAGCTGTAATTATGCATTAAAATATGTAGAAGGAGAATATATTAATTTTTTACTTGCTAATGATAAACTTACAAAAAATACATTAAAAGAAGTATATACCTTTTTTAACAATCATTATGATGAGATTGATATTGTAAATCTTCCTGTTATAATCTTTTCAAAACAAATGAGTAAGAATTTATTAGAATATTTAGATTTAGATAAGCAACTTTTAGTTAATCTTGATGATGAACCTGTCAAATCTATTTTACCATATTACAGTAATTTTATTAAATCAGATTTAATTAAGGATATTGAGTTTGATACTGATTTGGTTAGTGGAGCTATTGATCTTGTAATTGCTGAAATTTTACTTAAAAAAAGAGTTTACGGTGCTGTAAATACATCAAGATATCTATTTAGAAAAAGAAATACTGATGACAGGTTTGTTGAAGATTCTCTTTCAAAGAGAAATTTTACAGAGAAAATTAAATTGTTTTACCTTAAACTAATAGAGATTTCCAAAGATAGTAAAGGTAATGTTCCTTATTTTATACAACATATAATTGTTAAACAACTGACAGAAATTGTTTTAGTAGAAGATTTATGGGACTATTTAGATACTCAAGAAGAAATTGACGAGTTTTGGCAGTACTTTAATCAGATTTTACCAATATTTGATGAAAAATTTATTTTCTCAGATAAAAAGGTTAGAGACAGTGTAAAATCATTTTTAATTTATTTGAAAAACAAAGAATTCCATATAGAAACATATCCTGAAAAACATGAGGTTTACCTTAAATCTAATGATTATATAATTACTCAACTTCACAGACATGTTATCCGTTTTGATATTGTAAATTTACATAATGGAGTTTTAAACTTTTCAGGAAGTGTCCTCTGCCGTTGTGATAATCAGGCATTTCATATTGAAGCTGTTAAAACAGATGAAAACGGAAATGAATCTGTTTATAAAGGTAAATTCTTTGAATATGTAACTACTGGCCGTAAATCCAGGAAGTTTTTAGGTATTTGGTGGAATTATTATCATCATTTTGATGTAAGTATTCCAGTAGAATCTGATAATAAATGTCAAGTTAATTTCAGATTAGTTTATACTGAAAATGGTGAAAATATTGTAATGGACAATAGAATCGGTTTTAGACAATTTCCGGGAATGTCAAACTTTAATAATTACTTTGTAAAAGAGTCCAAAATCCTTTACTTTAAACTTAAAACATTCTACTTAGAACCATTTTCATACAGAAGAATGCTTCCATTAGAGGCATTTTCACTAGCAAAAATTACTCTTAAAAAGGAAAAGGATTTAAAATTAGGATTATTTTATAAGTTATCAAGATTAGCATTATTCCCATTTATGAATAATAAAAATATTTGGCTATTTATTGATAGAGCAGAATTTGCAGATGATAATGCAGAGATATTATTTAAATATGCATATGAAAAGGATGATAATATTAGTAAATATTTCCTTATCAATGAAGATAGTCCAGATTATGAAAGATTAAAAGCCGATTATGGTAGTAGTATTGTTCCGTTTGGATCTTTTAAACATAAAATTCTTTATTTCTTTGCAGATAAAATCATGTCTTCACAGATTACAAGAAGTCTTATAAATCCATTTGCATATAAAAATACATATATTTTTGAAGGACTCTCATCACATGAGTATTGTTTTATACAACATGGAGTAATTTTACATGACTTGTCAAGTTGGATTAGAAAATATAACAGACAAATGCTTCTATTTGTTACAACTGCACCACTTGAACGTGATTCTATTGTAAATGGATACTATAATTATGGTGAAGATGTTGTTCAAGCTTTAGGTCTTGCTAGATATGACAATTTAGTAGATGATGCAAAAAATGAAATACTCTTTATGCCAACCTGGAGAAGAAAACTGGATACAGAAGATCAATTTATTAATTCAGATTACTTTAAATACTTGAAAAGTTTCTTAAATAATGATAAATTAATTGATTATCTTGATGAGAAAGGTTATACCTTAGTATTCAGGCCACATCCTAATTTGTGGAAGTTTATAGATCTATTTGATTTAAACGATAAAATTAAAATTTCAGATGTGCCATACAGGGACATGTTTAGAGATGCATCACTTATGGTAACTGATTACTCTTCAGTATTCTTTGATTTTGCTTACCTTAAAAAACCTGTTTTATATTATCAAAGTGAATCATTTGATGATTTCCATTATGGTAAAGGTTATTTTGACTATGAAACAATGGCCTTTGGAGAAATTGTTCACAATGAAGATGAACTTGTTGAAATGATTATGGAATATGTGGAAAATGATTGTAAAATGAAAGATGAATATAAAGATAAGGTAGATAAATTCTTTAAATTCAATGATAGAAATAATAGAAAAAGATTATATGATTGGATTATAAGTCATTAGATAAAAAATACATTTGTTTAAAATTAAATATTTTCATTCCATTAATATCTTTTTTAATCAAGAAAAAATTTCTAAATATAATTTTTAAATAAAAAAATGAGATATTTATAATTTAAATTGGCTTTGCAATTAAATTATAAACCCCATCTGTGAGTTTATTTAGATATTTAGTTACAAGATCTCTTGAAAGTATGTATGTAACTATGACTGCAAGTCCAAATGTTAGTATTAGACATAGTAGTATGTTACTTTTAAGTGAATGTGGTATTATTGCTTTTAGACATGACATGAAATAGAAATGAAGCAAATATACTGCTAGTGAATTTTTACCGAATTTGGTAAGGAAACAGTTTCTATTTGTCATAAATTTATCAAATACCAATACAAGTCCAATTTCTACTACAACCACAATTAATCTTTTAATCATTTCATATAGTAGATTTCCAGAATATGGTTCTGTAAATCTAAATATTCGAATTTGGAACTTATAACATAGGATAACTGCAAGGATTATAATTAAAATTGATATAATCTTGTAGTGTTTATTGAATAAATTAACTATTTTTGTATATTGAGTTGTAATATTATTCTTTGTTTGTTTATGGTAGAATCCTACTAAAAATATAGGGAAATATGCAAAAACACGGGTTAATCCTAGTATAGTGGAATTTAGATGTATGAATCCTATGCCTATTGCACATATTATTGAAATTAAAATTGGGTATTTGAATTTGTTGAAAATTGGCAGGATCATTTTCATTATAAACAATGCCATCAAAAACCATAAACCTGAAGTAGTTGTAAAGAACATATATTGAAAAGGTATATTTTTACTAAAAACGATCCAATTAAAAATCGTGGCTATTATATAAAAGATTATATAGGGTACTATTAAACGCTTGAAACTTTTTATACTTTCATCGGGCCCTATTTTTGAAAAATAACCTGCTACATAAAAGAGTAATGGTAAGTTAATTACAAGCATCAAATTATGTGGAAACCCACTCAAAACACCTAATATATTAAAATGCATTAATACAATAAGAAATATTCCTATTCCTCTTAAATTATCATATTTGTCTAATCTTGTTTTAACTTCCATACTTTTTATTTGGTTGGAAGTAATATATAAACTTATTATCTTATAAGAACAATATAGTGTTTAAAAGATAAAAAATGGAATTTAAATCAGTTTTGTAATTATATTATAAATTTTATCTCTAAATTTAATTAGATATTTAGTTAGAACATCCCTTGAAAGGATAATTAAATTTTAAAAAGATTTTCAATTATTTTTTTTAAAAAAAGAGTAGTTAAATTTTTATATCTTTATAATCTTTTTAGAAAAATAGTATTTTATTTAATAAATTAATAAAAATAGAATTAATTTGATTATATAGATTCTAATTTACTTAAAATCTCCCAAATTAAAGTTCTTGCGTGTACAGGAATATTAGGATCATTACTAATATTGTCTAAGATTACAATTACAGCACTAGCCCTAACTGTTTCATCTTCTTCTTCATTACTTAATATATCTTTGGATTCTTCAGCTGCTCTTCTTATATTACGTGGAACAGTATTGTTTTCCATAATATATGCTAATATTTCTGAAACTTCTTCAAATATCTCATTAGCCATTTAATCCTCTCCTTAATATTTTGATTTTATTAAACATAATAAAATAAAGTATAATAATATTTAATTTATATGCTTTTATATTTTGTGGTAAATTAAAAAAATGAGAATAATAATACTAAGAATAAAAATTTAATTAAAAACTACAAAAAAACTAATTAAAAAAGTAGAAAAAATTAAAATTAGATGGAATTCAACATATTTGCAATAAACTGGGTTTTTGCTGAATATTCAACAAATTCTGCAAGGTCTGTTGCCTCAAGAAGATCTACTCCAGTTGTAATAATTCCATGTTCTTTTAAAACTAAAACATCTCTTGCTTCACTTTTACTAAATGCATCTCCAACTGATTCAGCTAATTCAGTAGTGCCTGGTTTTATATAATCTATTTGTGGTAAGTATGGAATATTTATTGGACCAAAACCTTCATATCTTTTAATTTTTTTATGGGAATGAGCAAAACCAGTAGCATATGGAGAATGAGTATGTACTATAGCTTTAATATCACTACGTTTTTTGTAGATATTACAATGCATATAGACTTCTGATGATGGTTTATTTTCTCCGATAAGATTTCCATCTAAATCAACAATTGCTACATCTTCTTCTTTTAAAATTCCAAGTGATAATAATGTAGGTGATATTGCAATTAAATCATTGCCATCTTTATCTGTAAATTTAATACTTATATTGCCTGATTTACCTGGTGTTAAATCTTTATCATATACTTTTTTAGAATAATCTACAATCAATTTTTTTACATCTTCCATAAAAATCACTAATCAATTTTTAAATACTTAAAATTAATTATGTTGTTTATATTTTAAAAAATTTTGTAATTTTTCAAAATTAAAATTTATTTATGAAAAATTAATCAATTAATTTATCTAAAAAACAGTATTATAATTATTTCTAGAATATAAGTAAAATAAGAAAAGTATTAAGATGATTAAAAGGATTTATACAAATTTCAACTGTTTATAAACACCTTTATCAAGTATAGGTACCTCTGCTGGTGTTGGTACAATATTATAAATTTTCTGGAACTCGGTTTGAGTCTGGAATGTTCCTGAATTAATTAAATGTATACCATTATAGACTTTATGTGTATTAATGTGTACATGGCCTGTATGGAATACGTCTGGTACATCATCTATTACAAGATAATCTTCAAGTTCTGATGCAAGAGGAGTTCTCTCACCATAAATAGGTGCAAGATGACGTTTTTTAAGTAGTTCTTCCATAAGAATATCGTTTCTCTCATGTGAAAATCCTTTTACACTCATTGCCAAATCATCAAAACTACGGCCATGGTAGATTAAAACTTTAATTCCATCTAGTGATACATAACCTGGATTTGATATAAATTCAACATTATCTAATTGGTATAATGCATCTGCATATTTTTCAGGTACAGCTGGCTGTGGCTCTGCAACTCTTGATGCATCGTGGTTTCCCGGTGAGATAATAATTTTAATATCATTTCTGATTTGACCTAAATAACTTGCTGCTTTATCATATTGCTGGCGAATATCTTTAATTTCAAGTTCTTTTTCCTGGTTAGGATAAACACCTATACCATCTACAATATCTCCACCAATAATAAGATATTTAACATCTTTTGCTATAGCTACTTGTTCATCACTACCATATTCACAGTTTATCCACATAATAAACCTTTCAAATGCTTCAGGAAGAAATGTTTTACTTCCAATGTGAACATCAGATAAAAATACTATACCAAAGTCCATTTCTTTTTTAGGTATTCTTGGTACATCCGGATGAATAATCTGGTTTGCAATTGCAAGTTTATTATCCCCTGACATTTTAGTTGCAAGTATACCGACAACTTCATCTTTTACAAGTTTTTCAGCTTCAGCCATTAATTCATCATTGTCTTTACTAACAAGAATAGGAATTTGACCTGTATCATCTTCAAATTCAATTAATTTATGGCCATTTTTAGTTGTTCTAACATCATTAACCATTAAAATTAGTGAAAGATCAGTCTGATCTTTAGTAATCTCTTCGATTTTTTGAGTAACCTTTAAATCAGGCCTTTGTGATAATATTTTTGACACCTTTTCATAACGGCTTGCAAAGTAACTGATTAGATTACTAATCTCACCACTGGTATATGATTTTTTACTTGTATCTTGAAGGATTTCAAAGTCATAGTTTACATTGGATTTTTCCATGTTTCTTCTGTAAATTGAGTGTTCGCTTTTTACATTTTTAACATTTTCAATCTTTTCAGGTCTAATATCAGTTCCAGGATTATATCTAATTTCTGAAGCATCAAATTCTTTTTCCTCTTTTTCGTTATCATATAATCCTTTTTTCACCTTTGGTTTTTCTGCTGGTTCAGTTGAGGCCTCACTTTCAGATAAACCATTACTATCACTTGTAAGGCCATCTGTTATAGTATTATCTTTAGTATCACTTGCAACACCACTAGATACACTTCCACTTCCAGCAGTATTTTCATTTAAAGCACTTGATGATTGATTATTATTATCACTAATATTAGTCTTATCTTCAGTAGTTTCACCTTTCATGCTGGTTTGATTATTTTTATCTCCACTACTTTGAGTATTAACACTTGTAAAATCAGTTTCTGGAATATCTATACCTAATATTTCACTAACTACCTTTTCTGAAACTGAAACATAGTCATCCTTATTATAATCTCCACTTTTTAATTTTACAATTAAACTTGATGTTAGACCTTTAGAATCATCAGATTCTAAAATCATCTGATAAGCTTTTGGAGATAAATTAATACCTTTTTTAGCACATTTAAGTAAAATATCTGAAGACATAATAATCCATCAATTTATATAGCTTTAATTTTTAATATTAGTTTTTTTTACTTTTTAAAATTAAGAATTTATAATTTTATTTTTTTTTATAACTAGTAATTATAATATAATTTTAAAATTATTTATAATTTATTTTTATTTTATAGGCATATTTTTACCATGTTTTTTTGATAATTTTTTTTATAATTAATCTTAAAAAAATTAATATTTTTTTAAATAAATTTATGAAAATTTTTATTTTCATTATAATTTTTAAATAGACTAATTGTTTTTTTAAATATTCTAATTTACAGTCATAAATTATCAATAAATTAGGTATGTTTTTATATAACTTTTATTAAATATATTTAACAATATTATAGATTTACCTAATTTCAAAAAAATTATTTATTACAAGTTTTATTAAATCTAATAATTTATCCATAAAATTAAAAAGTGATAAAATGAATAAAGCCCTTAAAGCAATACTTATAATTATTTTATTTATAGGTTTTTTTGAAGCTGGATTATTAAGTTCTTATACAATAGTAACTTCTCAAGTTCCAGATGTAAAAGGTTTAATGGATTTACAATTAGATACTATTGGAAGTATTTTCTCTCAGGAAAATATTAACAATGTTGTAATTAGAGATCCAAGCTATATTAATATTACAAATAAAGAGGACTTTACCACTCACCTGAAGGAACAGGCCGGAGTAGATGGAATAGATTATAATAATTTAACTGTAGGTACATATGATTCAACAGATGATGATTTAATTCATTTAAATATTACTGCCTATGGATATTCAGCTCCTTCTTCATCTTCATCAGGAATCGTATTTAGTGCAACTCCTGACTATAAAATATTAGCTATAGGTACAGCTAATCTAACTTATGAAGGTTATAAGGTTAATATAGATTCTGTTGAAATAGTTTCTATCTTGAAAATATATAATCCTGATTCAATTGATGTTGGAAATAATCTAAATAATAATACAACATCTGAATATAATTTTTAGATTATTATTTTCTTAAATTTCAAATCCTATTTTTTCTTTTTTTAAATATTTTTATTTTTTATTTTAAAATTTACTTATTTTTTAGATTTTTATTTTAAGCTTAGCTATTTTTAATATTTTAATTTTAACTTTATTTATTTTTAATATTTTTTCTTTTAAAGCTTATTTATTTTTAAAATTTTAATTTAAACTATAATTATTTTTTTTTTTATAAATTTAAGATTAAGTGCATTGTTACTCTTTTACAAATTCTAATTAATTAAATTAA
>CAYQMW010000004.1:0-9074 GCA_964418715.1 uncultured Methanobrevibacter sp.
TATAACAAAATTTCTAAAATAATAATTTGAGGAATAAAAATGTCAAATGATGATACAATAAAAACTACCTTAAATGAATTAAGTAAAATAATCAGCAGTAACAGTGTTATTGGTGATCCGATAGAAACTGAAGATAAAATATTAATTCCTGTTGTAAAAATGGGTTTTGGATTTGGTACTGGTTCAGGAAAAGATATTGGAGGTACTGGAGCTGGAGGAGGAGTTGAACCTATAAGTATGGTTGTTGTCTCCAAAGGCATGGAAGGTGCTGAAGGTATAAGAGTACTTGATATTAAAAAAGAGGACACTGCAAACAAAGCACTGAATAATTTAAGTTTAATTATAACCGACTTAATATCTAGTTTTTTAGAGCCTAGAACTGAAGAATATCCTAAAGGAGAATGGCAATACAGTGAAGATGTAGAAGAAGCAGATGTTAAAGAAGCATCTTCAGATATAAATGATGCCGAATAAATAAATTTGATTAAAGCAGGGATTAAATTGAGTATTTTAACCATATTATTATATATAATTTGCATAATACTCCTTTTAATTCTCATATTCCTAATTATAGGATTAAAATTTCGTATTTTTCTAGATTTCCATGAAAAGTTTTATGGAAAGTTTGAACTTTATATTTTTAAAAAAATAAGAATCATCAAAAAAGAAATTCCTGAAAAAGAAGATAAGGATAAAGAAAAAGAGAAAGAAGATGAAGAAAAGGAAGATGAAAAGAACCAAAGCTTAAAGGAAAAATACGAAAAAAACAAAGATTTAATTAATGAGATAATTGAAAATAATGGACCATTTATAGAAATTGTTAAAATCATTAAAGATTCAATAAAACATTCAAAAACAGAAGGATCCATTATTTACGGATTAGAAAGTCCTGTAGATACTGCTGAGCTTGGTGGATTCTTATGGACAATAACAGGAATACTTAATTCAGGTAAAAACACAAATATTACAGTAGACCCTGTATGGAATGAGTTTTATCTGGAATTTACCATCGATACTAATTTTGAGCTAAGTTTACTGATTCCAATAATAAAAATTTTAAAAATAATTATAAAAAATCCTACAAGAGCCATTGTACTTAAACTCATAAAACGGAAATTGAGGAAAAAAGATGAACCTAAAAAGAACAATTGAAGAAAATAGTGAATTTTCATTTTATGAGGAAATTAGCTTTGGATCTGAGATAATTGTAGAAAAGAGAACCATACTGCCTGTATATAGAGTAAAAATACTATTTTTTAATGAATATGTTCCAAATGCAACAGTAACTCCCTTGGCGTTTTTATTTAAAGAGGAAATAAAAAAAGACAATGAGTCTAAATATGAATATTATCTAATATTTTTTGATGAAGACTATGAAAAATACACAGAAAAAATCATTAAAAAGTATAATGAGAAATTCGAACAGGAAATTGAATTGTAATAGTTAAACAGACAAATCAATTCATATATAATCTCTATGCAAGTTTGAAACATTTTATCATTATGCCGAGAATGATATGAAAAAATTAATAAAACCCTATTTATATAATTTATATTACATTTCAAAATAATTATTAAATATTAAATTATATTTTATAATTATTTAATTAGAAATATAGGGGAAATTTGTATGAAAAATAGATATATAGTATTTTTAGTACTAGTTTCACTTCTATGTCTTTTAAGCATTTCAGCAATAAGTGCAACAGAAGATACAAACGAAGTAATTAGTACAGACAATAATCAAGACCTTATTTTAGACGAAAACATCCAAGAAGATGTTTCACAGACTACTAATGAAAACGAAAATAACGAACTTATTTTAGAAGAAAAACAAAATAACCAGAACTCTGTCGAAGAAGGACAAATTGTAAAAGATACTACCACATATAATACTAATAGTGTTAGTACTCAAAAAACAATTAAATGCCAAATACAAACTAGTTGCTTTAAAGAAAATAATAATAATCTACGAATGCATATATGGTTAAGAGGTCCGGATTATATGTTGATTGGAGGAGTTAAATTAAAAATACATGAAACTTACAAAGGAAAAAGTAAAGACTATTATGTAAAAACTCTCGGTTACAATCAAAAGGAGAAAATATTCAAACATTTAGGTGTAGGTACTCATAAATTTGTTATTAAATCTATGAATTCAAAATATCAAGCATCTACTACTATAAGAGTGACTATCCCTAAAAAAACGGTTAGAACCATTATAATTAAAGGGATTGGAAAAGGATATAAAACTGCTTATAGAAATATACGTCCAGATTCAAGCCTATCTTTTTATCGTGAAATAAAACAGAGCCCAAGTACTGAAAAGTTATATGTAGAGTTATGGCATCCTTATGTTAGCAAACAACCTTATAAAATTACTAAGGTGCAATATTTCTTTAAAAATGCATATAATGGAAAAATCATAAAAAGAACTGTCAGGAAGGTATATAGATCTGGCCTTATATATTATACTAGACTTAAAATCCCTGCATGGTATTATAAACCTATGTCTGCAAAAGTTTGGTATAAACCAATTTAAGAAATTTTTTATGTGTTACATAAAGTAACCAAAAAAGTGAAAATAACTTAAAAACATAAAAAATAAAAATTTATTTTAAAAAGAGTTTAAACAACTCTTTTAACCATTTTTTTTAAATAACTTAACCTAATACACCATATTTTTATATGAATCACAAAGTTATGCTTTTTTTGAACATCTTCAATAGCTGCAATCATAAAAACTGATTTATGATTATTTTAAGAAATCTAAATGAAGTTATCAACAGTTGATTAAAAAAAAAAACTAAAATTCAGGTATGAATAAATTAGGAAGTGGAATGTCCTCTTCTCTTGTATTTATTTCAATGAAATAAGGCCCATCCATATCCATAGCTTTCTTAATAGCTAATTCTATTTCTTCATTAGTATTTGCCCTTTCACCGTCAATTCCATATCCTTTTACAATAGTTAAAAAGTCAGGATTTTTTAAATCAACTTCATATCTGAAATTCTCATCAATAGCCTCTTCCCATTGGCGAATAATACCTAACTGATTATTATTAATTAAGGTTATAATTATTGGAAGATTATATTCTCTGATTGTTGCAAGTTCTTCAATACACATTTGAAAACCACCGTCACCATTAATTACAACAACCTTTTCATCAGGATGAGAGAGGGACAATCCTATTGCACCTGGAAGACCCATACCCATTGGACATAAAGCTCCAGAATAAGAAAATTTACCATATTTATCAGGCCTAGCCATTAACATTGCCCATGTAGCATGAGAACCTGCATCTCCCATAACATAAGAGTTTCCAATATTATCATATATTGTTTGAATAGCTGATTGTGGTCTTAATGGCAGGGATTTATCATAAACTCCTTCAATAACCAAACCTAAATCATAACTTTTAATCTCATCTAACCATTTTTTATTATCCAACTCAAAATCTATAGAATTTAATTCTTTTAAAACGTAAGATACATCACCATTAATTTTGACTTTACCTTTAAGTACAGATTTATCTATATTAACATGAACAACTTTTTGGTCAAAGTCATTTAATTTAGAGGATAATATTGTAGTACGTTCTGATAGTCTTGATCCTAAAACAATTATTAAATCAGAATGTAGGTAAGCATGATTACTCATTGAACTTCCCCTTATACCAACTAATCCTAAATTAAGAGGATTGTTCTCATCAATTATACCTCTTGCAGGATAAGTAGTTGAAACAGGAATATTATTTTTCTCTGCAAATAATTTTAACTCATCACATGCATTAGCCCATATAATCCCAGAACCTCCAATAATCAATGGTTTTTTAGATGATTTAATCATATTAATTAAAAGATTCATCTGATTATAATTATAATCTGTTTTATAATGAACTGGAGAATCTATAAATCTTTCAATATCCTCTTCCATTAAAACATCCTTTGGAAGATTTATATGAATCGGACCTCTTGGTTCATTTTTGAAAATTTCAATAGCTTCTTTTAATGCTAAAACAGCTTCTCTTCCATTTGACGGAGCATAATTTTTAAAGGTGATTTTTTCAAAAACCCCTGGCAGGTCAAAGGTTTGAAAATTATCCTGTGTCCTTTCATCATATGGATTATCACCTGTTAAAACAAGAATTGAGTTATTATCCTTATATGCAGTTGCAACTGCCATTACAAAATTCAATGCCCCAGGTGATGCAGTAGACATACATACAGAAAAATTACCTGTAGAGTGAGCATAGATATCTGCAGCATGTGCTGCTGCCTGTTCATGTCTTGTAAGTATATGTTTTATAGATGATTTTTCAAGTGCCCTATACATTGGAAGTATTTGCTCACCCGGATGGCCAAATATATGAGCCACATTTGCATCTTCTAAAATTTTAACTAAAACTTCAGCAGTATTCATAATATCCCAAAAGATTATTTAATTAAATTTAAGTTAAACAGTGATTGTTAAATTAAGTGAATTATTCCTCTTCTTGATAAGAACCATTATATTCTCCAGAACCTACAACATCAAATACAACAGCCTGTGCAATTCTATCTCCTTTTTTGATTTTATATGGAAACTTACCATGATTTATTACTAAAAAGTTTAAAGTTCCATAAAAACCAGGATCTCCTACTGCGGTTTGAACAGAAATAAAAGACCTTAAAAGTGTAGACCTTGGATAATACAACATTGTATATCCTTTTGGAATTTTGATTTTTCTATCAATTGTTGCAATATAAGCACAATTAGGTTCAAGAGTGTAAATTGGCCCTTCTAATTTTTCCAATTCAGGTAAATTTTTCTCATTATCTATTAATGAACCTGGACCTTTTTGCGCGTAAACCTCATCTAAAGCTAAATCAATACCTGAAGGCTGTACTAGTTCTTTAAAGTCTGGAAATAATTTTATAAGTTCGCTTTCTCCTAACATCAAACCACCGCAATCTTAAATTTATTTTTTAAATTAATTTAATCATTAATACATTAAAATTAACTTAAAACTAATATAAGTTAAAAAAAATTTTTTATCAAATATTATTAAATTATGATTTTATAATAAATACAATTATTTATATAAAAAATAATTTATAATTATATAGTTTTTTTAAAATTAAATAATAAAAGGTGATAAAATGCCAGTAATAACATTTGCAGGAAATCCAGGAATTAGTAAAGAAAATAAAGAGAAAATGATTAAAGAAGTTAGTCAGATTGTAGCAGATGCTTATGGTTTGCCAACAAGCACTATAACCGTTTTAATCCAAGCATACTCTCGTGACGACATTGGTGTTGGAGGAGAGATGTTAAGTAATATTGAAGAGTAGGTTTAATAACTTACTCTAATTTTCTTATTTTAAAAATAAAACTTGAATTATTTATTGTTTTAAAAAAAAACTAAACTGCTACTTTTTTATAAAATAATAAATTTTCTAAAAAAAACACGGCTAATTTTATTAAAATATAAATTAAAAAAAGCTTAAAAAGCATTAAAAAAGATAAAAATAATTAAAAAATAAAAATATAAAAAAAGGAATGGTTTTAGGAGAATAATTGATCTAACATCCATTCTGCACTATATTCCATAATGTCATCATAACCTTGACCTACACCTAAGAAAAGTATAGGCTTTTGAATTACATAACCGATTGACAAGGAAGCTCCACCTTTTGCATCAGCATCAGCCTTAGTTAAAATTACACCATCGATATCAATAGCTTCATTGAATTTTCTAGCCTGTTCTGTAGCATCATTACCGGTTAATGCATCACCTACAAAAATAACAAGATCTGGTTTTGCAACCCTTTTAATTTTTTTCATCTCATCCATAAGATTAGTATTTGTCTGCATTCTTCCTGCAGTATCAATTAATACCAATTCCTTATTTTGAGCAGTTGCATGTTCAACAGCATCATATGCAACAGCAGCAGGGTCTGATCCTTTCTGGTGTTTAATGATTTTTACACCAACATTATCTGCATGCTGAGTTACCTGTTCAATAGCTCCTGCTCTGAAAGTATCAGAAGCAGCTATAACCGGAGTGTAACCTTTTTTAACATAATAATTAGCTAATTTACCAATAGTAGTAGTTTTACCTGTACCATTAATACCCACTAACATTACAACTAAAGGTTTACCTTCACTAACTTTTTCCTCTAACATTTCAGTCATTGATTTTCCATCAACATTAATAATCTTTGCAATAGCTTTTTGAAGAGCCTTATATGTATATTCTTCTACATCGCTACTTCTTTTAATTTTTTGACCTACTAAATCTTCTTTTACAGATTCAACAACTTCATTTGCAACATCAATTGCAACATCTCCTTCAAGTAGACCAATTTCAAGTTCAAATAAAATATCTTCAACATCATCTTCCTGGATTGTTTTTTCTTTTAAAAATGAGAAAACTCCTCTTCCTTTTTCTTCACCTTCTGAGGATTCCTCTTCTTCAATCTCATCAAAGATATCTTTTGCAGAAATTTCATCTTTAAACTTATCATTGATAGATTCATCTTCCTGTTTTTTCCTACTATACCAGTGTTTTTTACCTTCATCTTCATCTACATAATCAGATTTATAGTAGTCCTCATCAAAGCCGTCATCATCTTCCTTATCATCTTCTGACTTGCTTCTACTATACCAATGTTTTTTCTTAGGAGGTTCAATTCCTAATTCTTCTGCTTCTTTTATAGCTTCTTGTTCTGCTAAAGCTTCAGCAAATCTGTCTCTTTTGACTTGACCTTTTGAAGATTCATCTTTATCTTTATTACGTGAAAATCTTGAAAAGAATCCTGATTTTTTCTCAGATGTCTCTTCCTCATCATCATCTTCATCTTCCTCATCAAAGATAGCATCCCATTCAGCGTCTTCATCATCAATATCTTCACTTTTGATATCCTCTTGAATTTCTTTACTTTCTTCACTTTCTTCAATAAGTTCAATATTATTTTCTTCCTTAGCCTCTTCAGTAACTTTATCAGTTAACTGATCACTGGTTCTAGAAAATCTCTTTTTTAATGATTCAAACAAGTTATTACCTTCCTTAAAAAAATATTTAATCCGTGAAAAATTATTTAATACATGTTATAAGTTTATAGTTGATTTTAAAAAATATTAAAATTATTATTAAAATTGACTTTAAAATTTAAAATTTAGATTATAAATTATTTTTAGTTTAATGATATATTATAATTTTCTTATTTTTAAATATGAATAAAAAAAATTTTAAAGTAATTTTTTAAAAACTTTGATAATGATAAAATTGGTATAGATAATTGAAAATGAATATAGCAATATCTAGAAAACTATTCATTAAAATGATTTTGCATGTCATTAAATTTATCTTATAAAAAATTTGATTAAAATAAACATACACTTCTTTAAGAATATTGACTGAAAAATTAATTGAAAAATTAGTTTAGATTTGGAAAATTTACTAAAATGAAAAATAATTCTAAAAAATTAGAAATAAGTTTAAAAAAAGTAAAAAAATAAAATAAGTTCAGAAAAATTAGTAATGAGTACTAAATCTGAACTTTAAAATAAAAAGGGCAAACATGACTAATAAAAAAGAAAAAAAGTTCAGTATAATTTTAGTAATGAGTATACTGAACTTATTAATAAAAAGGGCAAACATGAATTTATGATTAATTGACCCGTTAATTAAAATTTAACATTATTAAATTAATGAAAATATACTAAGAGGTATAAAAATTACCTTATCCTCCATAATCACTTTTTTATGTTTATTTGAAATAATAATACCATAATCTGATTTATGTCGTCTTATGGATTTTTTAATATTTTTTGTATTATTTTTATTCAATCCGATTTCAATAGGAATAATCTTATCATCAATATCCCAATTCCCATCATCATTTTTATCATTACCTTCTTTTATAAGAAAATCAACATCTCCGAAGGAATCATAATAAATATTAAAATTATTATTTGATTGGGCAAGTCTAAATAAAAGTGATGCAATATGATTTTCAACAAATAATTTTAAATATTCCCGTAAATCAGTACTGGATTTAGGATTATTAAAATAAATTGCTGCTTTCATTTGACTTGATTGGAAATAAATTTTTTTCTTTTTCCTATTGGTTTTAGCATTTAAACTAGATATATCAAATATTAAATTTGACCTTATAAGCGCATCCATCAAATTGTTAACTGTGGCCTTAGATAAATTTAAATCTACTGACATATCTTCAAGAGACATATCACCCGGTTTTTCACCTGCAATAATATTAACTAAAGGATAAGCATAAGATTTTGTTTTAGATGTAAATGTCTCAATAAAGTCAAGATCATACTGTATAATACTATCTTTAATATCTAATGTGAGGTCCTGAATTTCCAATTTACTTTTGTTAAATGAAAATGGCAAATTAGAAAATTGAATATAATCTTCAAGGTAATTATCTAAAGAGCAATCTAATACATTATCATCCAGATTATTTATTTTATCTGTATCTCCTGTAAATATTAAATTAATAAGCTCATTAGATATATTTGAAGAAATATTACAATAGTTCTTAAACCTAAGATATTCTCTAAAACTTAAGGGATAAATTTCCCGTACTATCAGATTATCTAAATCAATTTCCATCTTCTGTGATGATGCAAAAAGAATGAAAAGATTTTCATGTTTTTCAATATTAGATATATTATCTAAATTAGCATATTGTGCTTCATCTATAAAGATAAATAGTGGAGAGGTATCTGTTTGATAATCTCCATTAATCTGATTTATAAAAACATCCAAATACTGATTTATATTGAAATTAGGAACATCTTTTAATCTGTTTAAATCAAGATATAGAAGCCTATTAGAGTTGATATTTTTTTTAATATTAAGATACTTGTACAATTGATGAAATAATCTAGTTTTTCCAAGACCTCTAAGACCAGATACTAAGATAAACCTTTCCAAATTTAAATCATTTAAGAAATTATCCATATATTCCTGGGCTCTCGTATTTTATTCATTGGTTCGTATGTCTGTCCTTTTTGATTAATGTTGCTTTGTAGAAAGGTTTGAAATTGGGATATGTAAGCC
>CAYQMW010000004.1:9084-9911 GCA_964418715.1 uncultured Methanobrevibacter sp.
AGTAATTCTTAAAATATTTTCCAGATGAATTTTAACATCAATATTTTCCATTACTAACCTCCTGATTTTATAAAAATTTACTATACATACCTTTAATGATTATCATATATAAATGTATTTATAAAAATAAACATTTACTTATAAAAAATATTTTTTTATTAAAATTAATATTTATAAAAAATAATTATTTTACTAAATAAATTATAATATTTTTATTTATTTAAATAAATAGTTGAAAAATATAAAATAAATATTTGTTATTAAAATATTGAAATAAATTAATATTATTTATAAAAATAAGAAATAAAATAAGCCTGAAAATATTATTAAAAATAAAGAGTATTTATATAATTAATTATTTGAAAATTATAAAAAATAAGTGTATAATTAAAATAAAACCCTAGGAAAAAATGTAAATGAAAATCAAGTATTAAAACAAATTTAACAATAATATTTTTTAAAAAAAATAGCAATGATATAAAAATAATATAACTTGAAAAAAGTTTTAAAATAGATCTAAAATATAAAAATTGAAAAATAGAATTACAATTAAATAAATTAAATAAATTAATTAAAAATTTAAAAGAAATTAAAAAATAAAAGAAATGGTAATGATTATTGTCCAGATAACTGTGCATCAAGTTGTAAGTTTTGTGACAACTTTTCAGCAGCAGGTTGAAGCTGAGCAATAACATCAGTAACTTGTTGTAAAGATCCTAAAGTTTTGTCTAAGGTTTCTCTTAATTCTTCAGATTGAGAATCAATAGTTTCCTTAGCTTCATCAATAGTCTGTTTTACAGCAATACCAGAACCAATACTCATTACAA
>CAYQMW010000004.1:9921-30524 GCA_964418715.1 uncultured Methanobrevibacter sp.
TGGTGTTTTTAATTTCACCTTCCATAAAAGCTCCACCGCCAATAGGAACTAAAGATTCAACAGAATCTTTACCAGCCATACCATCAATAGTATTTTTTAAAACTTCAAGTTCTCCCAAGGATGCTTGAAGAGCTTCTACTTGTTGTTGTAATAATTCTGCCTGATTTCTATAAGCAGCAAGTTCACTTACCATTTGTTGTAATCTTTGCTGATCTTCCATAAAAACACCTTTTAAATTTATAAAATACCTTTTAAAATAGGATCTTCAACTTCATCAGAAGTGATTTCTTCTATTTCTTGAATATCTATTTTATTCCTATTTATTCCATGTTGACTACCAAATAAAGAATAAATTTTTTCATAGATGTTTTCTTCATTAAAAGATTTAAGTTCTTTAGTAAATTTTTGGACTTGTGAGCCCATAACAAATTCACCTTTAACTCTGTAAATTTTAGTTTGCATATAAATCCCTCATTTTGATAAAATATATTTAAAATGAATCTAAAAATCCTAAAGATTCTTCAACTCTAGCCATTTCAGGACCAGTAGTATCTTCACCAACTATTACTCCCTTAGAATTAGATATAGAACAAGAACCTACAAGAGGAATACCTCTGTTAACAGTACCAATATTACCTTCTACACCAAAGACTTTTTCAACAAAAGTAATCTCATCTGGATTAGAATCTTTGTGAATAAGAAATCCTTTGTTAGTAACAGCCATTAAAGAACCGATTATATCATAACCTGCAATGGTAGTTTTTTCTACATCAACATCTAATGTTTCTTCAATAACATTAACAGCATCAGAAGAAACTTTAGGACTAACTATAGCACCATTATCATTTACTGCAAGAATATTTCCAACAGCAGTATATTTATCTGGTAATAATGCGATGTTTTCAATACCTGCTTCTTTTAAAGCATTTAATTCTTTATCGTATATTTGGGGGGAAACTACAAAACCATTTGAATTTCCAGCCATTAAAGCACCAGCTAAGTTAGATCCAGCAATTGAACTTGTAACAATATTTACATCTAAAGCTTCTTTTAATTCTTCTAATCTAGAATCTAAAATATTGTGAGGAACAATAGCTACATCATCATTAACAGCTATATATACACCAAGATTTGGATTTCCTGTAAGATTAATTCTTTTCAACATTATTTTTTACCTTATTACATAAATAATGAACATATTTATAAAAATAAATTGAAGTCTATTCAGCAAGAACTGCTTTAACATATTTTTCTTCATCTTCTTCAATAACGGTAGCTTTTACTTTGATTTTAGATGGAATTTTTTGAATTCCTCTTTCCCAAATTTTTTCGTTAATTGAAGCATCGATGATTACTTCTTCAACTTTCATATGTTTCATTAAAAAGTTTCTAACTTCTCTAATAGCCCTAGGAGCTCTTATAGTCCTTTTAACGTTTTTAACGTTACGAAGAGGTATTGTGTAAACTCTTTCTAAATTTTCTGCCATATTAAACACCCCTAAATTTTAAGATCATTTCTTCTCCAATGTCTAGGCTTAGGTCTGTATCTTAATTTACGATTAGTTTTAGCGTAAGCCCAAATAGGAATTCTTCTATTTTGTTTTGTTGCTTTAGCCATTCTTAATTTTTTAGCTAATGGTTTATTTCTACTCATATTCTCACCATATATATAATCATTATTTTTATTTCGATACGGAACAATCTTAATAATTCAATCTTTACATCCTACAACATTAGTCTGATAATGTTCTGGGAAAATCTCACTTGAATCTTTACCCATCAAATCAATTAATATTCTAATTTCAACCTCATAATCAGAACTATTGTCTTTATTACTTTTTTCTTTTTTAACTTCGAAAAGTGATGAAACCAATGTATTAATAGTTTTAAAACCAAAACTATCCAAATTTATGTACTGAACATTCTTCCTTGCTTCTAAACTTTGAATTTGATCTCTATTAAGTTTAGGAGTTTTATCGTCTCTGCGAGTTCCATCAGCAACAACAGGATAATTATCTGCTGCAGCTTCAATTACCTCTTTGTGAATATATTTAATTCCCTCATTTGGAAATCCATCGTTTATAATCATATCGACAGCATTTTCTAAAATTTTTTTATCTAAATTTAAAACACTGTGAGGCATACCTAATGATTTTGCAGATAAACTTGCAGGAATATATGAATCATATACACCGAAATTTGCAGTAACAAGTTCTACCTCAAAGCCTAATCTTTTAAGTGTAAGGCCCATAAGAGAACTATCTTTACCACCACTATACAATACACAAGCTTTCATAAAAATTATTTCCTAGTAATACGAATTTCTCTTTTTTGACCAGCTAATTGACTTAATAAAACTTTTAGTTGATCATCAGTTACTTTTCCTTTTAAACTACCAGCTTGAGCAGATTGAATTAATTGAATTTCAATTTGTTGGACTAATTCAGGTCTAGTCAACTTAAGATTGGCTAATCTGCTTCGAGCTTCAGGAGTCATAATCTGTTTAACAGCTTGATTAAGCTGAGCTTCTAATTGTTCTTGCTGAGCTTGTTGTGCTTGCTGATTAGCTTGTTGCTCCATTTGTTGATTAGCAAGAGCTTGCTGTTTTTGTAATTCCTCCATCTTTTTACGACGAATATCCTCAAGATCACTCATATACAAATCTCCATATCTTTTTAAATCAAAATAAATTTAATATTTTTCAAGTCCTGGAATATCTTTAATTAAATCAGCAGAAGTTTTGTCTAAGAAAGATTGTCCTTGTGGAGTTACAACTCTTCCACCTTCAACTTTTTCAACATATCCTGCATCTTCTAATTGATGTAAAGCTACTCTAACTATAGAACCGCTACTTAATCTGAATTTTTCAGGGCGGACACCACGATCTTTTTTACCTCCAAAAGATCTTCTTAAACTTCTAACACCAACAGGACCAGCTATATATACTTTACTTAAGATAGCTGCACATCTTACATACCACCAATCGACGTTAACTGGTTTTCTTTCTTTATGAACACCAGTTTTAACGATACGAGACCATTCAGGTGATTGAATTTTATCATTATTGTTTTTAAATTCATCTGCGAGGTGATTGATTAATACCTCTGCAGGTACATCATATACAGTACTCATATTAATTCTCCATATATTTATTTATAGAAAATAACCTCAGGTTAAATTCTCATATATTTTAAAAAGAATTTTTAAATAGATAGAAATTCTTAATATGATCCTCAAATTAAACTTAAGTTTAGCTTTACGCTAAAGAAAAATAAGTTTGTAACTCAAAATGAGTATTAAGATTTTTTCTTATAGATAATAGCAACATGTCCTCTAACATCAACTAATTGTGAATTAGTTGCACTTACAATGTCGCTTATAAAATCATCTTTATTTTTTGCTATAGATCTAGCAAATTTTAACTTAACAACTTCATTGGATTTTAATTGACGTTTAATCTCATCAATTACATTTTCATTTACACCAGATTTTCCAATGTTAATTGTTATAGCAGAAAGAGCTTCATTCATAATTTCTTTTTTTGTTAATGTATGAGTCAATTTTAGCTCTCCTCTTTGATTTTATCTCCTTAATATAAGGAATTTTCATAATATGACCGCATTCTGAACATTTAATGTTAACAGTACTGTTAACTAGCCGGATTGAACAGTTTTGGCCAGGAAAAAGGAACTTATGACAATTTTTACAGTATCGCCTGTTCCACTGAGCGGGAATTTTAATATTATATTTCGTGGATATTTTAAGTGCAAGTTCAACATATCTATGAGATCTTTCCTGATGAGTGAAAAACTCATTTTCTGCCAAATCAAAAAGAATATTTATCCTTTCATTTGCAATATCTAAAATCCATTTTGGTCTGTTTCCTATACTCACACATACCCCTCTCATAAATGGAATATAAACTCTTGTAAATTGAATTATAAATCTTTTAAGAATCAATAAAAGATTTTAAAAAAATAAAAAACAATTCTAAAAGATATTATTTTACCATAATATACAAGAAGAATATTAAGAAACATTATGTTTTTTCTATATAAAAAGCTTTACTATAAATTATATATTTTCATAAAAATTTACAAATATTATATAATTTATAATAAGAAATTTTTAAAAAAAATTAAATCATTATTTCTACAAGTAAAATATAAACAAATTTCTTTATTTTAATAAAAAAACAGTTAAACATTATTATCCAAAAGCCACCCAATAAAATCAACATCCCCAATAGGAAATGCTAAATCATCATTTATTATTTTACAGATTATATCTAAAACCTCATCAGTACTTTTATCTGTAACATCAAGTTCACATGCATTATCCATATATTTTTCATATGCTTCAACAGAACATACTGCCAATGCTTCTGCTTCAAGATTTTCATTAATTTTACGTTCTTTATAATCTCTCTTACCTAATCTAAGTTTTAAAGTGTCCGGATGGACTCTTAAAATAATTACCTTATCTGCACCACTGCAGAAATGACTTAAATGACCTTCAAATATTAATAGTTTATTTTTATCACAGTCTTTATTTTCATTATCTTTAAAAAATTCATCTTTTTTCTTGTTAAATGCAGTGCCTAATTTTTCAATATCAACAATTTTATAGGCTTTTTCTGGGTCTGTACCTAAAATAAGATTGTTTTCAAATGCAAGTTCATTAGTTTTAAGTAATTTAACATTCCAGTTTTCTTTTTTATTTAGTTTATCAAATAATAACTGTGATATAGTAGTTTTTCCAGTACATGGAGTTCCACTAATAAATATAGTTTTATTAATCATATAATCACTTAAAAGATTGAAATATATATTTTAAATTAATATATATTAAACTATTATTAAAATATTATTAAAATAATAAATATTGATTTAAAAAAATAATAATGAAAAATTTATGATTATTAAATCATAAAAAAAATTAAAATTAAATATTATACTAAAATTATTAATTATTTCTTAAGAATAACCCTTAAAACATCCTCATCTTGAAGGACATGATCAGGACCTACTTTTTGACCAGGGAACTTAACAGAGTCTCCCCAAATCTTAGCATGTCTGAAGTTTTTAACAAACTCCCTATGTAATTTACCACATGCTTCAATAACAGTAGTACCACTTTTAATAATAAGAGGATCTTCCATATCTGCTTGTTTTCCTTGAGGTTTAAGATAAACCCTAATAAGACCTAATTCATTAAAAATAGTTTCTCTAAGAAAATCCATATTTTGTTTTTTATCAGCAGAAATAGGAATAAACTCAGGCATAGTTTCTCTAAGTTGATTAAGATAAGTCTCATCAACTAAATCTGTTTTATTCATAAGAATAATCATAGGCACATAAGATTTATTTCCATCTAAAACATCGATAAACTGATCTATAGTGATGTCTTCTCTAAATAGTACACTTGCATTATGAATACCATACTCATTTAATACAGAACGGATTGTAACCTCATCAAGTTGTGATAATGGAATAGTACTAGATACTTTTACTCCACCTCTACCAGTTTTCTTAACTCTAACATCTGGTTTAGTTTGATTAGGTCTAACACCAATATCATGAATTTCTCTTAAAATAATATCTAATTGCTGAGGGTTTAAAACATCAAGAACTACAATAATTAAATCTGCATCTCTTGCAACTGCTAAAATCTCTTTACCTCTACCTTTACCACCAGAAGCACCGGTAATAATACCAGGAACATCAAAAATTTGAATTTGAGCATTATTATATTCCATAATACCTGGAATAATATCCAATGTAGTAAATTGATAAGCTCCAACTTTACTTTCAGCATTTGTTAATTCATTCAGTAGTGTTGATTTTCCAACTGAAGGAAAACCTACAAGTACTGCAGTTGCATCACCAGACTTTTTAACATAGAACCCCTGACCTTTAGTTCCAGAACTGTTTCTTTTAATCTGTTCTTCTTTAAGTCTCGCAATTTTAGCTTTAAGTTTACCTATATGGTGAGAAGTAGCTTTGTTATACTGAGTTTTATGAATTTCATCCTCAATATCTTTTATCTTCTGCTCTATATCACTCATAAATACACCATAATAAATAATAATTAAATAACGAACTAGTTTTTAAAAACCTTTATAAAAATTAATATAATAATATAATTTCTTTTTTTAAAATATATAAAACTTAAGATTAAATTAAAAATTTTAAAAAAAAACATTAGTTGTGAAAATAATATTAACTGATAAACTTATCTTAAAAATTTTAAAAAAATTGCTTGAAATTTGTGAAAGTTAAAATTAGTAGAAATAGATAATTTCAAAAATAAGTGATTTTAATAAAAATAGTGATCTGATTAAATGATTTAATTTAAAAAATAGTCTGATTAAAAAAAAATGTCTAATTTTAATAAAATTCTGAATTAAAAAAAATAAAAAAAGAAAAGTTAAGAAAAAATCTTAACTAATTAACTACTACGACGATGTTCCATTACTGGAATCCGTAGAATTTGAAGTTGAATTTGAAACCTCAGTACCTGTAGAAGCAGCTCTTCCTCCAGCTACTGTATTTTCAAAGTTAACTTGCCACAATGAAATACCATTACCCATATGTACCTGGGTAAATACATCCTGACCATAACCACCTAAAAGATATAGGCGAGTAAACATTGAATCAACCAACTCATCACTCATCAATATAGCAGTATAGGTACCATTATATCCAATTACATATAATGTAAAGTTACAATCAGTAGCGTTTTTAAGAGTATCATTTCTAACAAGATAACCGTCTTCAACAACAAGTATATGGCCAGCTTTTAATGGGTTATATTCAGTATCATTAACAAATACTTTACTACCATTACTCTCAAAGTTACAATTGACTTGAGCATCAGTATTATTAGCACTGCCTCTTGTAATATTAACAGTGAAATTAAGACCATACTCACTATGTAATGGAACTACACCAGATTGGCCTGTTTTATTGATTTCGGCTTGTTCAGTAGATACATAGTAGGAATAGGCTTCTGTTTCATCACCATCAAATTTCCAATTACCGAAGTAAGTCCACCAACCTGCTTTTACAAGCATATCTGAACTTGCTACAAATGTAACTGGTCTTGGATTATCTGGGTGAGTCATTTTTACAATCTCATCTGAATCCACTGCTGAAACTTTATAGTCATTCATTAAAGTATTTTTAGCATCAGATTTAGACTCTGGTAAAATTTCATTAAGTATTTTTACAGTAGTACCGTTACTTCCATTTGTATATGGAACCAGTTTATCATATATTGGATCATATCCTGTAGTACCCAGCATTCTGAAAATACCTGCAGATAACTCCAGATCATCCGTCGTCATTGCATGACCGAGCCAATAAGCCCTACCTTCTGAACCTTGCATACCCCCATCGAATACAGTTTGTCTATCAGCTGCAATCTCAAATAAATAACCGAAATCCCACCATGATGAGATTACTGTATCATTTGCCTGATTCTGATTAATCCATTCCATAGATTCCCACATTGAATCTTGGAAACTAGGAGCCATATGGTTTACAGTATAATTAGCAAAACATACTGTTGGTGAGACAATAGCTAAAAATATACAGAATATTGCTAAATACTTTGTAAATGGTATATCCTTATAAACCAATGGTTTTTTAAGTTGATATAATATTGCAGCAATAACAATAACTGCAGCAAGTAAAATAAGACCAAAAGTCCTATCTACTTGGACAATAATAGGATAAGAACCAATAATTATAGCAATAACAATTAATGCTATAAGTTTTTTATCATCTATTCTTTTAGCTTTAATATAATCAGCTGCATAACCTACAAAAATACCAGTAAGTATACCGAATGGTAAGATTAATAATGTAATAAACCTTGCACCCTGTGTTACTGCAATAGCAGCTGAGACTGTCCAAACAACAAATAATGTTAAATATAATAAATTTTCTTTTCTTGATTTAACAATTTCATCTTGAGAACCAAATTCTCCAATTTCCCTAAGAGAGAAATTGAATCTTTTATCATCAGTCTTTTTAGAAGTGGATTGTCTTAAATTCTTAGGTAATTTACCTGAAGAAGTTTTAGAAGTAGTAGTTTTCCTTAAACTAAATAATCTACTTACATAAATATAAAGAACAATTAAAGCTGCAAATAAACAAGTAATACCTCCAATACCGTTTATAGCAGCACTAGTATCTGCTAAGAAAGCACCGTCTATTCCACCAGAAACCAATGATGGAACTTGAAGCTCTGCAACAGATATACCTACATTAGGGAAACCTGTAGCACTAGTAGTAGATTGTAAGTTGAAACCGCCTAAAACATTACCAACAATTCCAAGAACTCCAGAACTATCAACAAGTGTAAGTGCAATTAAAAGTAAAACAACAAGGGCAATAATTGATAATACTTCCCGTTGTAAAATAAATTCCTTAATTTTACCCCCCATAGAAGTATCCTTAGTTGAATCTTTAATACTTAAATATAAATTAAGAAGCAAGTACACTACAACAAATAAACCTAACATAGCAATGTAAAATACATAACCATCCCAAGATTCTGCAAATGCCATAATCGATAGAACTGCCAGTATTGCAAACAATATCTTATATATCCGCTTTTCCGTCCGAATACATTCTATGAAAAACAGAATCGTAAACAGTGGGAATATAAAAATAAACATATCTGTATCAAAGAACCCTGGGAATGTGTGTGCAAAGTAGTTAGGAGACAATGCTATAAGCAGAGAGGCCGTAATTGCACCATAATCATTAGTAACCCTCCTTACAATTGCATACGTAGGAATAACTGCTAAACAAGATATAATAGCTCCTGTCCAAAATGCTACGGTTTTGACGTCAAAATCACCGAATAGCTGAGACAGCTGATACATCCATGAAGTAGTCAGTCCAATACCCATCTTATATGTGGTATTAGCACCATAAGGAGAAAATCTGTGATTATCTATTTGGGTGTTATTCACCAAAGTATCTCCATAGTAACCATGATCAATATAATCCTGAGTCATCCTTAAGTTATAATATGAATCCATCTCTGAAAAGTAAGGAAGACCAGATGAATCAAAATAATCAGCTTTTAATTCTGAAGGGATTGCAGGTAAATCCGCTGCAGGAGCCCTTAATGCAAATACAAAAGCCAAAAGTATGAGGACGATTACTACAGATTTAATTATAGTCTTAGTCTTAGTATTCATAAAATCCTCTGTCACATTTCTAATTAAAAAATTTTTTAAAAAGTTTTAAAATTATGTATACATAATTTAAAAAGTTAATACACAATAAATTTAAAATTAAATAAAATAATCATTTAAAAACATTAAATTAATCGAAAATAACAAGTTCTGAATTAATTTAAGATTTCTGATTAAGTATTCAAATAATATTATAATATTATTCATTAATAATATTCTTTTTTAAACTTTTTAAATATATGTATTTATATTTAAATAAAAATTAAAAGACAAATAAATTTATAAAAAAATAAAATATTTAAAAGAAGTAGTGATTATTACTGACCAATTTTGGATAAAATTTAATAATACTATTCAATTAAGTTATTGATTAATATAAAAAATTAACATTAAGAAAAATATTTAACAAATGCATTGATTGAAAATATTCAACAATATTTTAAATTTATAAAAGTTCAATAGTTATATGAGGTGGTAAAGATGGTAGATTTAAATTTTGATAATGAACGAATAATGTTCACACCTGCCCTACTCTACATTGATTATATTAACTTACATTATAACAACTATCTAAAAAAGAATTATGAAAATATTACTCCCCGTGACTATACATATCTTGCAAATATTTTTTACCATCAAAATTGCTCTCAAAAGGATTTAGCAGAATTATTATTTGTCAGCGAATCAAATGTTACCCAAATAATTAAAAGACTTGAAAAAAATGGATTAATAACAAGAGAGATTGATGAAAAAAACAAAAGCCGTAGAATTTTAAATTTAACAGATAAAGGCAAAGAAATTTTTTTCAGATTAATGAAGGAAATATATGAATGGGAAGCTAAATTCTTTGAAAAATATGCACCAGAAGATGTTGAAAAATTCAAAAAAATGCTCTATGATTACTCTCAAGCCGCAATTGATGCATACTAAATTTTTATATATTATTTCAGACAAAGTTAAAATAAAGACTTAAGACTCTTAAGTCATAAAATTTTAGGTGATGAATTATGTCTGATAAAGAAAAAACAATTGAATTTTTACAATTCTTAGTAACCGGTCTTGCTGCAAATTCATTTGGACACAGAATCCAATCCAAAATTTTTGCAGGCTTAGGTTTCCAAGCTCTTGGAGACAAATACACCGCACATGCAACTGAAGAGTTAGATTTCGTAGAACAGTTCATGGATCGTATCCTTGATTTAGGCGGCGAACTCAAACAGGAAGCAGCACCTGAAGCACCAGTATTTACTGATATTGTAGAATTCATTGAACATGACTACAATGCATCTGTTGAAGGAATTGCATATTTAAATGAAGTAATGGAATCTGGAATTCTAGATTCAACAACATATGACTTAATGAAAATATATCTTAAAGACGAAGAAGAAGATATGTACTGGTCAGAGCAACAATTAGACCTTTGTAAAATGATTGGAAAAGAAAACTACTTAACTCAATTATTAATCAATGGTCCAAGTGAAGCTTAAAATTTAAATGAATGGATAAATTCCATTCACAACTCTATTTTTTTCTACAACACTATTTTTTTGAAATTGTTATATTATTTAAACTAAAGAATTTATAAAAATAAGCAATATTACTCATTTTTTAAAACTAATTCTCATAAAGATTAATAATTTTAACATAAATAATATTTCATAAATTATATAAATTCTCATTAGATAATTATTAAATAATTTTTAATAATAATAGCTAATTATCATATGAAAAAATTAATAAAACTTATAAAAATTATTTTAAAATTCTGCATGGATAAAAAAAAGTCAGTTAAGGAAGATAATATGAAAAAAACAAAAATTATCTGCAGTATAGGCCCAGCATCTGATTCCGTTGAAGTTATGAGCAAAATGGTCAATAATGGTATGGATTGTGCACGTATTAATTTTTCTCATGCAACAGAAGAAAGCATCTTAAAAACAATAGAAGTTATTCGTGAAGTACGTAAAGTATCTAATGCGCCTGTAGCCATAATGTATGATACAAAAGGGCCTGAATTTAGAACCTTAAAATTTAAAGATGGAGGAGTTACTCTTAAAAAAGGAGAAACCATTAAAATGAGTAAGACCTGCATACTTGGAAATGAAGATGAATTTGGAGTAAACCACAGTAAGGCAATTGACTTTATAAAAATTGATGATAAGGTACTTATTGACAATGCCCTATTTGAATTAAAAGTCATAGATAAAAAGGAAAATTATCTTGTACTGGAAGCTTTAAATGATGGAAAAATCCAAGATAACAAAACAATTAATGTTCCAGGAGTTAATTTAAAATTAAAATTTATAAGTGAAGCAGATAAAAAAGACATTGAATTTGCATCTAAGCATTCCTGCGATTATTTGGCATTATCTTTTGTAAATAGTAAAGAAGACGTAATTGAAGCTCAAAAAATTATAAAAGATGCAGGAGGAGATGCATCTATCATTTCAAAAATTGAAAGTCATAAAGGTATTGAAAATATTGATGAAATAATTGATGTATCTGACGGTATTATGGTAGCCCGTGGAGATTTAGGAGTAAATGTTCCAATGGAAAAATTACCAATACTTCAAAAGAAAATTATTAAAAAATGCAGAGAAAAGGGAAAATTTGCTATTGTTGCAACAGAAATGTTAGCTTCAATGTATGAAAATCCGAGACCTACGCTAGCAGAAGTCTCAGACATAGCAAATGCAATTTTAGATGGTACTGACTGTGTAATGTTATCTGGAGAAACTACTGTTGGAAAATATCCAATAGATTCAGTTAAAATTATGGACAAAGTATGCAAATATGTAGAATCAACAGTTGATTATACAAAACACATCTCCTACAAGGGAGCAATAAAAACAAGTGATACAATAGCTAAATTAGTTGTAGAAGCTGTTGAATACAGTGATATTAAATTAATAGTTACAACTACTATGACAGGTTTTACAGCACGTAAAATCAGTAACCTAAGACCAAACTCAATAATACTGGCTTGCTGTCCCTCTAAACATCTTGCAGAAAAGGTTGTTTTAAACTTTGGTGTTAAACCTATAATAACTAAAATATATGAAAATACTGATGAAATGGTCGAAAATGCAAGAAAAATGGCTGAGAAGGAATTTAATCTTAAAAAAGGAGATTTAATAGTAGTTACTGGTGGATTTCCATTAGGTGAAGCAGAGACAACTAATTATTTAAGGATTATGGAAATATAATTATTGAATAAGCTTTACAATCTCAAAAAAAGAATCTAATTAAAAAAGGAAAAAACTAAAAATAAATTAAAAAAATAAGAAACCAGTAGAAAAATAGAAAATTAAAAATAAAATAAAAAATAAGAAAATGATTAAAAAAAGGAATAGTATAGAATAAAATAAAGAAAAAATTAATTATTCCTTATCATATTCTCCATATTCACATCCGGCATTTTCAATTTTAACATGATCTATTAAAGTACCGTCTTTTTTATATAACTTTATCTCACCATAACCATTTCCACCATTCCAAAGATGGTTATGGAGTTTCTTACCATTCGGTGCTTCATAATTAATAAATAGCATATCTTCTCTTTTACAGTATAATACTAATTCTAATCGGCTAGACCAATTACTACAATTAATATGCCATTTATGTTCCTTATCCCCTTCTTATAAACCACAATCTATTTTTACATTATTACAGAAACTTGCAAAATTGTATTCATACATTTTTCCTTCATAATAAAAACCTATTAAGAGTTTACGAGGAATTGTTATTCCAAATGCCTTAGGTTTTCCACCCCCTGCTTCAAATGCAGAGTTGTTAAGTTTTTCACCTGTTATTAAACTAGTTAAATTACATGAGGAAATCCATAACCATGGACTTGTAAAGTCTCCTCCCCAATTCTTATCTGCATAACCATAAGATTTCTCAGGTATAACCTCATATTCTTCACCATCAAGGATTATAGTTCCTTTATACATGGTTTTTATTCCTTCAGCATGCCAGAACATTTCAAATGAATTTAATTTTCTAAATAATTTATTTGCACCATAACCTACATTAAATGTGATTTGTTTATCAATTTCCAAGTCCCAGCTCACTTCACCAGCATCAGACATATATTCCGGGTGATTTTTAACTTCTTCTTCTGTAAGTTTACAGACACCAGACATATGAGTTTCAGTTAAGGTACATGGCCCGACTTTAATATCCAATTTATCATCTGGACAGTTAAATTCCTTCATTGAATAAAAGTTATGTATTTGACGTGGATTTTTACCCCAAGTTCCAACTTTCATCATAAAATAAGAAGGCCTTTTACCTTCTTTAATGTTTTTAGGATCTTGACCTAAACATGGTTCGTCCTCTGCAAGTGCAGGATTACATACAAAATATTCTATAAAAAATGGTTTAGCTTCTCCTGTAGATTTATTATATGCCGTTAAAGAATGCCACCACCAGTCATATCCTTTCTTTGCAAGTGGTCCTTTTAACATATAAAAATCACGAGTAATATCACTTTTATTCATTTAAATCCCCAATAAATTAATTAAATCAAATATTATTTTTCCTGATTAATTATTAATTTTCAATAACTTATTTTAAATACTTTAATAAAATCAAATATCAAAAATATCCTAACAGTATTTTAAATTAAAAATTAAATCATAAATTAAATCATATTATAGTATATTTAAAAAATATATAAATATTTTTAAAAAAAACCTAAAAAAAAATTAAAATTTTAAAAAAATATGTAAATATAGCTAAAATTGAATATTAGAATTTAAAAATGAAAATGGAAATACGATATAAAACTTTTAAAGAAAGTTAAATAAAGTTAAAAAGAGTTAAAAAAGTTAAAAAAAGGTAGAAAAAGTTAAAAATCTAAATAAACTTAAAATTAAAAATCATATGGAAAAAATAAAATAAAATAAAAAAATAAAATAAGAAAATAAAAAATAATAAATAAGAAAATAAATTATCAAAAGATAATTTACTCTTGTTTAGCTTCTTCAAGTGCTTTATCTAACTCATCAACATTACAGGTAAATCTACAACGAGGAAAACCTCTGCAACCTATAAATTCACCATAACGTCCATGACGTTTAATAAGTTCCTTACCACAATCTGGACAAGTTCCAACAATTTCAAGAACCTTTTTAGATTTTACATTCTCTTTACCACAATTAGGATCAAGACATGCATGTTGACGTGGTTTTCCATAGGAAATTATAGGAAGTCCACATGTAGGACATTTCTTTTTAAGGAAACTTGCACCTTTAGGAAGATTGTAAATAACCCTACAGTCAGGATAATTAGAACAACCTACAAAACTTCCTTTAGTTTTTGGAGAGTATCTTTTAATTAAATCTCCACCACATGCACATTTACCAACAATTTGACTTTTCATATATGCATCATAAAGTTTTGGTCCAATATCCATCTCATTTTTTTGAATATCTGACAAGATACTCCTAACCTCATAATATGCATCATCTACAAGTTTTCCTCTTGTAAGTTTACTATCTCTGATTTTATCTAAGTCTTTTTCAAAATTACGGGTTAATTCTTCTGAGGTAATGTCTTTACAGTATTCTTCTAAAGTGTCAATAATATTTTCACCTAACTGATTAACCTCAATTTTTTTACCAGATATATATTTTCTATCATAAATCTTATCAATAATATCTGCACGTGTAGCTTTAGTTCCTAATTCTCTTTTTTCAAGTTCTTTAATAAGGGATGCTTCATTATATCTTGCAGGAGGTTTGGTTTCCTTCTCTTCGGATATAATATCTTTTACTTTAACCTTGTCTCCTTTCTTTAAATCTGGAAAACTATCGTTTTCAATCTTTTTAAATGGATAATGAGATAACCATCCCATTTTAGAAACTCTTTTACGTTTAAATTCAAAACCTTCTTCACCTACATTAAGGTTTACTTTCATGGTTTCAAGTTCAGAATCAGTTGAGAAAACACTGATAAACCTGTAAACAATTAAATCGTAAATTCTTTGCTCATCCTTATCTAATTTTTCAGGTAATACTCCTGTTGGGTGAATTGCAGGGTGAGCTGCATCAGTCTTTTTACCTTCATTTGGTTTTAAGTTTTTAGGTAAATCCACAATATGTTTTTTATATTCCGGATTATTAGAAAGATTAATTAAAATATTTTTATAATTTAATGATTCAGGTAATTTCTGAGATGAAGTACGTGGATAAGAAGTGTATCCTCCAGTATATAAATTTTGAGCAATAAGCTGAGTTTTTTTAGGAGAAAATCCAAATACCGAATGTGATTCAGATTGAAGTCCTCCTAAATCAAATGGTATAGGAGGTTTTCTAATTGTTTTTGTAATTTTAACCTTATTTACATCAGCATCTGAACCTTTACAGTTTTTATAAATATTTTCTGCACGTTGTTTATCAAAGATTTTACCGTCAACATGATCTGCTACAATCTCATTTTCAAGTAATGCTTTAATTAACCAGTAAGGTTCTGGAACAAACTTCTTAATTTCTTTTTCTCTTTTTGTAAGTATGGAAAGAGTAGGAGTTTGTACACGACCTGCCGATAATTTTAAGTATTTTGATTTTGATTTTCTAACAGACAACATTAAAGCTTTTGAAATATTTACACCAAAATAATAATCTAATATATGTCTTGCAATACCACTTTCAACCTGTGGCATGTCTAAATCTATTTTATTTTCATACGCTTCAAGTAAATCTTTTTTAGTTAAGGTTGAAAATTTCATCCTAGAAACTTGAGAGAAATCCTTTATACCGCATGCATATTTTAATGCATTAAAACCAATTAAGGTCCCTTCTACATCGTAATCACAAGCATGTGTAAAAGAATCTGCATCTTTTGCAAATTTTTTAATAGCATTTACATAATCTTTTGTAAATTTACTAGATTTATTTACTTCAAATGCAGGGACCCATTCTAAATCAAAGTAAAATGTGTCTCTGGAATTTTTAGGACTTAATGAATATAAATGACCAACTGCAGAAACAATTACAATATTATTACCATCCTTCTCTAATTCCCAATAATTGACTTTTCTATTATATCTGCCTTTTTTAGGATGGCTTGATAAAGCTTGAGCGATTTTCTCAGCGGCTTTTGGCTTCTCACAAATAATTAATTCATTCATTTTTTATCACATTAAAATTGATTAAATAATTATACAACTGTTAAAAATTGGAAAATTTGATAAAATTTTCATAAAATATTAAAGTTCTCAATAGTTTTAAACTTTAATTGAAATTAGTTTTATGTTTATTTATTAAAAACTTATAAATAAATCCAAGAAATAATAAATTTAACTAAATTTATTAAAATTTTTAAAGAAATAATTAGTTTTGTTTTATTAAAAATTTAAGATTAAAGACTAATAATCTTACTTACTTTAATCTAATAGACATTTAGCATATATAAAATTTTTCATTGAATTGACATTTCACTAGTATAATATGTTAAATATATCTAAACATTTTATGGTTCAAACTTATATAAATCAAAATTAAAATAGTATATAATATATTATATTATTTTATTAGAATTTTTTAAAAACTACTATACTTTTTAAAATTAGAATTTTTAAAATTTTTGACTTTTTTTTAAAAAATATTTTAATAAAAAAACTGATATTTCAAAATATTTAAAAAACTTAAGGAAATTGTAAAAATAAATCAAAATAATTTTAGTAAATATATTAATATTAGTTAATTATTAATAATTAATAGGTGAATAATTTGATAAATTTTTTCTCGTTCTCAATGAAATCAGCTGAAATGTTCTTATTTCAGGTATGTATATTTATATTATTAACTTGGATAGGAATGTATATATATAAAGAAGCTCCGAAACATGCTATAAGGGTTCTAGATCCAAAAGAATATCTTCCAGAGGACGAAATTCATACATTGATACAGATATTCTATTTATCATTAATGGCTGCTTGTTTTATTTGTGTACTTTATACATTTATATTTCCAGGTAAAGACTTTACTTATTTTGCAGGATTAGATGTTGGAGTCTCATTATTTATTGCTATAACTGTAGATAAAAGTACTACATTCCGTAAAATAATGGCAATATTATTAGTACCCTACGGATCTTTAACATTTCTCTTATTTAACTTTTCAATAATGGGCACTCTAGATATTATTCATATTCCAGTACTCATATATTTCATTAAATATTATTATGACAGATTTAAGGAATATACTGAAACAAATAGTTTAGGAATAACAATTCTCTTATTGTTCACCATAATTTTCTTAAGTTCAATTAATACAATATTTGTAGAAAGTAAAAATCCATTAGATGCACTTGTAATGGTTTCAAATGCATTTACAAGTAATGGTTATGCTGTTTTAGGAACCAGTATCGCAGGTAAAATTAATAGTATTATACTGGTATGGTCAGGATTTATTATCTCCAGTGTTGGTACAGCTACATTAACCTTTGCACTTTCTTCAAGAAATTATAATAGCAGACTAGATGAGATGGAAGAAACATTAAAGGACAATAATAAGAAATTAGCTGCTATGGAAGAATTACTTAAAAAGAAAAATGAAGAGTAATTCTTAAAACTTATTATTTTTATTTTTATTAGGTTTAACTAGTTTAAACCTTATATTTTTATTTTTACATATTAAACTACTTTTTTTAAGATTTCTATTTTTAACTGTTTTTACTATTTGAAAATTAGTTTAGATTTAATTATTAGAAGCATTTTAAAAAGAAGAAAACTATTAATCTAACTAAAACCAGTTAAATGAATTAAATAATTAAATAATTAAATAGATTATTAAAATACAGAATAAAAATATAAATAATTTATAAAAATAAGAAAAATAGTGAGTTTAAATTAAAAACAATCTTTAAAAAAAAAGAAAGAAAAGAAAAAAGAGATAAACTGTTTAGTTTATATCATACTTTTGTAAAAGTAAAAGCTCTTCGGTAGATAATTTTTTACCGTGTTTAAATTTATCAAAGATGTTTTCAGCTTTCTCTTTTTCTTCAGTGTTTTTCTTTGGAGCGGATTGTTTTGAATTTGATTTACGTTTTCTTGGTCTAGAAGTACCAAGTTTTTTATTGATTACATGAATGTCACTTAAAACTGATTTAAATTCTTCATGTTTTGCAGATGCAGCTTTTCTAGCTTCAACAAAAGATTTGTGAGCTTCATCAGCAGCAGCTCTAATTTCATCAGTTTTTCTGAAATAATGTAACATTTGTTCATGAGCTTCTTGAGCTTGTTCTGAAAGTTCAACAACCCTAGCGTGATGATCTTCAGATTCTTTTCTAAGTTCTTGAGCTTGTTCTTTGTTTTTATCATCTTCGTGAATTTCCATTAATTGTTTACGGAGATCATTTGCATTTTTAACAAGCTGATTTTCTTTTTTAATATCTAAAACTCTGGTTTCAATGATTTTATCAATCTTTTTGATTTCATTTTCGAGTTTTACTTTATCTTTTTTACCTGAGGACCATTCTAAGTTTTTGAGATCTTTGTTTGCTTTATTACGTAATCTTTTTTCTTCTTCAACTTCTTTGTTAACAGTATTACGTTGATCTCTGTACTCAATAGCTTTGTTTAAGTTTTCTTTTAAGGAATCATTTAACTCATCACGGATTTTACGTTGTTCTTTAGCAACCCTGTTGTAATGTTCCCTATCTTCTGCTATTTGAGCAATTTGTTCTTCTTTTTCAACTTTTTGTTGTCTTACACCTTCAATAGTGTCTGCAAGAACAAAATCACTTTTAGGTTCTTCAACTTCTCCGTCATCACTGTCTTCGTCTTCAACGATTTCATCTGCATCTTCAGTTTCATCTTCAACAATTTCAGCATCATCATCAGCTTCTTCACTGTCTTCAACTACTACTTCTTCAACTTCATCGTCTTCAACTTCAACTTCTTCAGAGACTTCTTCTTCAGCTTCTTCAGTTTCGTCTTCTTCATCGTCAGAGCTTTCTTCTTCAACAGCTTCCTCTTCGACAACTTCTTCTTCAGTCTCTTCAGATGCTTCTTCAACTACTTCTTCCTCTTCAGCCTCATCAGCTTCTTCGGAAGCTTTAGCTTCAATAGCTGGTAAAATTGCAGTTAAATCTTCTTCATCAATAATTACATCAGCAATTTCTTTAACTGCTGGTTTTGCATTAAATGCAATACCTAATCCTGCAGCTTCTATAATGGAAATATCATTAGCTCCATCACCAATAGCTACACATTCATCTAATGAAATATCTTTATCTGCAATATAATTATTTAAAACATCAAGTTTAGATCCAGAAACTAAATCCCCCTTAACTTCTCCAGTTAAAACTCCATCTTCTTCTACTAAGGAATTTACGAAAATATTATCAACTCCTAATTTTTCTTTTAACGGGTCAGCAATAACATCAAAACTGCCACTAATAATAATTACATCATAATCATTATCTTTTAAAGATTTAACAGTTTCTTCAGCACCATTAGTGAGAGGGATTTTTTCTCTTAATTCAACAATATCTTCAACGGAAACGCCTTCAAGAAGTTTTACTCTTTCTTGGATAGAGGTTTCAAAGTCGACTTCGCCTTTCATTGCTTTATCAGTAATTTCAGCAATTTGATCTTCTACATTTGCAATTTTCCCTATTTCATCTATTGCTTCTCCATTCATTATAACATTATCTAAGTCAAATACTATAAGTTTAATCAAAACTATCACCAATTATATTAAATCCAACTCTTTAAGCCTGTCGTAAGCTCTTTCTACTCCAAGCTTAGCATCGCTACGAGTTTTTGCTCCGGTACAGACAACTTTTCCTGAACCGAATAATAATAAAACTACTTTAGGATCAGTTAGACGATATACTAAACCAGGGAATTGTTCTGGTTCATATTCAGTGTTTTCTAATTCTAAAGCAACAGCTTCTAAATTTAAAGCAGATTCTAAATCTGCGGAAGCTACAATATTTTGAATTTTAATTTCAAACTCATGAGGAATTTCTTCATCAATTACTCTCATAAGATCCACAGTTTTTTTAATAGCTAACTTTGAGTCATCTATAGATTTAGCACCAGTACATACTAATTTACCTGAACTAAAAATCAAAGCAGCAGTTTTCGGATCTTTAAGTTTAAAAACTAAACCAGGGAATTGCTCGCGGTTAAAATCTACATCAGGTAAATTTTTAGCGACTTCAGTAAGCACTATATCTTTACCAATACTAGCAGAAGACACAATGTTTTCTATTTTTATATCAACATCGGTCATTATAAACCTCCAAATTATATTTTTAAAAAAAAGTAAGTAAATATTTTATATATAATTTGAAAAATAAGTAAATCAAATATTAAACTAAAATTTTTACTATACATAACTTTGTATTTATATAGTATATAAACTTATTTAAA
>CAYQMW010000005.1:0-29307 GCA_964418715.1 uncultured Methanobrevibacter sp.
TTAAATATGTTAAATTAAGTTAAAAATATGAAAAAAACTAGTAAAATCTATAATAATAATTAAAATCCTAAAAAAAATAAAAAAAAGAAAATAAGTGGATAAAAATAAAAAAATAAAAAAAACTAAATCAAAAATGAAAAACTAAAATAAGTGGAGTTTAATGATTTAGTTTTTTTGGAATCTGCGTCTATCTACAAGTTCTTGACGTTTACCTGCGTTCCATCCACCATTAGCAGATTTAGCGTGACCGACTTGTTGAACGTATCCGGTAATTCTGTCATACCATTCAACATCTTCACTTTCACCACAGGTAGGACATTTGTTAGATAAACCTTTCATTAAAGTTTTACAGTTTAAACAGAAACTTAATGCTGAACTGTAAGCCCAGAATCCAATATCAGATTTACGAGCAATTTTACCAGTTAAACTCATTAAAGATTGTGGATCAGAGTAAGATTCACCCATAAATGCATGGAAAATATGTCCACCAGGAGTAATTGGGTGATATTGCTCTTCAATTTTAATTTTATCTACAAGGGAAATCTCAGAGTTAACTGGAACATGTGAAGAGTTAGTGTAATAGTTTGCACCATTATCTCCTTGTAAGATAGTTTTATCTCCGAATTGTTCTTTATCAAGAGTTGCAAATCTGTAAGCAGTGGATTCTGCAGGAGTTTGGATTACAGACCATCTTAATCCAGTTTCTTTTTGTAATTCCATAGCTCTATCATATAAGTATTGGATACATTTTACACCGAATTTATTAGCATCTGCATCATCAATTCCTTGGCCGAATAATGCCATTAACATTTCATTAAGTCCAACAAAACCAAATGATAAGGTTGAGTTTTCGACTCTGTAATAATTCTCTTCTTGGAATTTTTGAGTTAAGAATGGAAGAATATCATAATCATTTAAACAATGTAGGCCTTGTTCTCTTCTAATAAGTAAGGTTTCAATTGCAAGATCCATATAATTATCTAAGTATTCAAATACTTGAGATTCATCTTTAGATTGATATCCGATTCTTGGTAAGTTTAATGTAACATAAGCAAGGTTACCAGTTCTAAGACAATCGTTTTCCCAGTCACCAGTCCAGTTATCTTGGAGCATGGTTCTACATCCCATATAATTTGCCATGTTATTTCTGTATTTAGGCAACATGTTTACAAAGTAAGGAGAACCGAATTTAGCTGAGAGTTCATGAACATTAAATAAGTCATCATCATAATCTCCTTTTAAGGTCTCTTCACGTAAAGTGTAAATAGTATTTGGGAAAAGATGTGGTTTACCTTCTCTATCTCCACCGTATAATGTTTCGGTGAATGCCCTTTGGATTAATCTGGTTTCATCTTCAAAATCAGCGTAAGTTCCGACAACTTGACCTTTTGGTCCGTATGCGGTTTCTTCTTTTAAGAAATCAGGAACACCGAATTCCAATGCCATACTTGTGAATGGAACTTGTGATCCTCTTGCAGCGTAAGCCATGTTTAAGTTATATATAAGCATTTGAACAGCTTGTTTGATTTCATCGTAGGATCTGCCTCTTGCAAATGGTGCGACAAATACGTTCCAGAGGGACATTGATTGTCCACCGGACATGTTTTGTTGTGCTGCAAGCATGATTTCACCAGTGTGGTTCATTAAAGTTTCCATATGTGCAGGAGCTCCTGCAACAGAAGTATGATCACCGGTTCCATCAACTTTAAGACCGTATTTAATAAATTGTCTTATATCATGTTGTAAACAGTTTAAAGGTCTTGATGCAAAGTATTCTAAATCATGTATGTGAATATCACCAGACATGTGTGCATCAGCTAAGTGAGGTGGTAACATATGTAATAATGCATATTGTTTTAATGCTTCATCTGCTACATATTTATGAATAGTTTCAGGGTTGTGCATCATATTTGCATTACTGTTATTACCATTTTCAATTAAAGAAGTAATATTATATACTGGAATACCTAAACGAGTATAACTTTTCCTTAAGTCTTCAAGGCCATATTCAACAAGTTTAGTGTTAACCATTTCCCTAATCATAGGTGCGGTTAAGGATTCAACATTTAATTTTTTAAGTTCTTTCCAAACTTCAGATGCAATTTTAAAAGCAGTTTCTTGTGATGCACCTGTTTCTTGAACTAAAGTATTTGCGATTTTGGATAAATCGAATGATTCGATTTTATCTCTTGTAGTTCTAACCTTTAAGGTTGTGTTAGCTAAGTATTTATTAGCTGATTCTTCATCAATTTCAGATAATGATTCATAAACGATTTTTTTAATTTCTTTTGTTGTTATTCCATCATATAATGAAGCAACAACAGTTGATATAATTTTATCAGATTCAAAGAATGGAGCTTCAACCATTACTAAAGATTTCAATAATTTTTCATAACTGAATCTTTCCATGACTCCATTATTCTTTACTACTGAGACTTTAATGTCTTCTTGTAAAGTTTCTGCAATATTTGATCTTGTTTTCATCTTTTTTATCTCCACTTATTTTCAATAATTATATTATTTTTATATTAACGGCAAAGCCATTTTATAAAACTTAATCGAAAAACATAGATAAAATTTAGAGAATTTTATCTGGTAATATATACATTAGTCAAACTAGTATAAATTTGTTCGTATAGTTACGAACAAATGATATTTTTTATAGAAAATTTTCTAAAATGACCATAAAAATATCATATCGACCAATATAATAAATACATAAAACAATTATAAGTTAATATTACATTAATATAATCAATATTACATTAATATAATAATATTATGATAATATTATTGCATAATTTAACTAATAATAATTTTTTAAAAAAAAATTTACCTAAAAAATAACAAATTCAACGACTTAACTAAATCAAATCCTTTACTGAATTTTAATAAAGTAAAAATTTCTAATAAATTAATTTTTAAAAATTTATCAAACTAATATTCTATAAAAAATTTCAATGAAATTTTCTAAAATAAATTTAAAATGAAATGTCCTAAGTAAAGAAACAAAAAATTGAAAATTTATAAGAAAATATCCAAGGAACTTTGTTTAGATTTATCAGATTCAAATAAAGACTTAATTCCAAATTCCTGAATTTCAAGTCTTTGCTCAAGGTAATGTGAAACTGGATATCTATGTACCAACTGTTGTGAAATATCTAAATATTTAGTAACAGAACCTTTAGATACGCTTAAAATCAAATTACCTCCACATTTACATTTACCAGATAATGGCATACGCCTATATTTAGAATTACATTTAGTACATCTGACCTTTTGTTTTGAAAATGCACGTACATTACCCATAATATCAGGTAAGAAATGACTGGATAAAACTCCTTCCACTACACCTCTTTGATCCACTGCTCTTATTATCTCAGCAAGTCCAATTTGACCTTCAACTTTTTCTTTCATTGACGGTAATTTTTTATATAAACATAAAGTTGGTCCTGCATGAATATTAGAAGTATGATGTGAAAACATTAAATCTTCATACTGTTCAGGCTCTCCTAAATGCATACTTACATTATCAATCAAATCTAAAAAGTCTGCTGGTTTAAGATGATCTTCTTTGGTTCTCTCAAAGAATTCAAGTGGGAATCTTTCATAAATATCTAAATTATGAGATTCATCATCAATTTCCTGAGGATCTATACGTGTAGATAAAACTAATGGTGCATCCATACTTCCTCCACGAGTACTAGGTAAATAGGACTTTGAGAAATTAATTAAAGGATCAAGAAGTAACATTACAGAATCTTCATCACTATCACAATTTCTCCTTTTTGCTGAATGGAAATAAGGATGAGCATAACATCCAAGAGCTTTAGTAAATCCAACAATACGTCCAAGTACACCTGCAGATGTATGAGGTGCTAAACCTGCAATCAAATGTCCGATTAAATCTTCACGACTTTTAACATTATAAAAGCTATCCATTTTATAGAATCTTTTAAGTTCATCATCAACATAATTTGCAACATTTACAAGATAATCAGCACAATTATCAGAAATTACAACATCCTGAACTCTAAGTTCTATAATCTGATTTTCATTTGTAATCTCCTGACCATAACAGTCATGTTCATAACCCATTTCATGAAGTTTTTCAACTGTAACACCAATTTCCTTTGGAATAAAATGAGTAAGAGGCAAATCTGTTGAATCATGACGAATAGTTGCATCTTTAAAGGTGAATACATTGTTTTTAGATCTAAGTATTCCTTTTTCTAAAGGTTCAGGTATTTTAATTTCAGAAATCATACCTACTACACCTTTCATCTCATCAACTTTACGAACACCCACATTATCAGATGCATTAGAAAGTAATTTTGAAAGATTAATATTTTTTTCTGAATTTTTACCGAACTCAGTAGGACTTCCACAATATGGACATATTGATCGGAAAGAACTTAACCCACATCCGGGGTTAGTACATTTACGCATTGCCAGTTCTATTTTAATATTTCCTTTACGTGCTGCCTCAGCAACTAATCTTCTGTTTCCACCGAAATTACCAATCGGGAATAAAACATTAGGTGCCGGCCTCATTAATCTTTCTTTAGATTTTTCAGGTCTTCCAACACGAGTACCAATATAAACAGGTGCTTTATATTCAATAGCCACCTCTGAAATATTGTTTAAAACTTGAACACCATCAAAATCATCATCGTTTAATTCATCATCTGTAAATTCCCTACACAATGTATGAACAAGTGCATAGGAAGTATCAGCGTCGATTATGATTTTGCCATCAGAAACACTATGGATTATACCGATAACTTCCATTAGACGTTTTTCATATTGAATATCTAATTGAAGTTCATCTCCATCATTATAATCTCCTTTAAAGGATAAGATGTATTTAATCAAATCATTTAATTCAGATTTACTTATATCATGATAACAATAAGTGTATTTTGGATGTAATGGAACGTTATATTCTTTTGATATTTCAAATGCCCTCTCAGCAGTAATATCCTTGTCAAACTCTAAATCAAGTAGATTTAAACTGTGAGTTTCTTCACTCTGGTATTTGTTAGAATTTCTAATATGTTCAATCCACCATTCTTCACACCATCCAGATTGAAGCATAGGTTGATTGTTTCTTAAAAATTCACCAAATGCAATTAACATATCCCCTACAAATAAAATTTCAGAAATATGATTTTTGACTTTACGAGCTTCTTTTATAGAATTAACTTGAACTACATCACCATTTTTAAGTTTAACCATAGGCCCTTCTATTGAATCAACAGGTACAACACAGTTACCTTTACCAGGTCTTTCAATTTTCATTTGAGTTCCAACAGCAATAAATTCTATAATTTCCATTGTTGCAGGATGAACACCCATAGTTGCAAGACCTGTATTACGTGACCTACCATATCTTAATCTAAATCCTCCCTTCTGGGACGGATAACTTAAAACTGGCCTTCCACCAATAATATCTTCAATATATTTAGAGGAAATTGGTTTATCATCAACTTCACCAGGGTAAAGTTCAATATCTTCTTCACCTTCACCTTCATCACTTGATACTTCCTCAGTTTTAGGTTTTGCATATTCAGTTAAAAATTCCCATCCTTCTAATTCTAATTTATTAGAAATTTTATGAATCTTTTTAGCCTTTTGAATAACACCTTCAACCATAGCAAGAAGAGCTCCACCACGAATATTATTAGTTTCTACTCTTGGTAAATCCCTATGTGATACTTCAAGTTTATCAGTTGGTTCACCACTAACCTCAACAGGAATACTGTTTGCTGCAAGTCTTACTTCATCAGGATTTGGAGAGTACTGTAAGTTAGTAACCTCAGATTCATAAATCTCTACTTCTTCTACATATCTTTCGATTTCATCATCAGTAGGTTGATAATTCTTAAGGCCTAAAGCTTCACGGATTTTATCTCCAAGTAAAACTGCTAAAGCTGCAGCAGTACCTCCTGCACTCCTAATCGGACCTGCAAAATAAACTGCTACATATTTACTTCCATCAGGATTATCTTTAATTTTAACCTGAGAAATACCCTCAAGAGGAGCTGCTACTACTCCTTCTGTAAGAATAGCTAAAGCGGTTCTAAGAGCCTGATCTGCATTTTCTTCACGTTTTACAGCACCTTCTTTAGTATCAGCATAGTCTTCACTAGATGCTATCTCAGCAGCAATTTCAAAAGCTACCTTTTCACGGTCTTGAAGCTGATTATCTAACTCTTTAATACGCTTTGCTACACCCTTAGGACCAACAAGCCCTTCAACTCTTTCTGCTAAATCCTTAGCTCTTGGAATTTCACATTCAGTGGTTATATCCAGACCCTTAGATCTAGCTTCATTAGCTATAGCATATAACTCAAGTGTTTCTTTTTCTAAACGTTCAAAATAATCCATAATATCCCCTATATAAATATAGAAAAGATTTTAATTAGTTAAAAATATTTTAAGTAAATTTAAAATAAATAAAAATCAAGTAATTATATAAATATTTTTATAAAAATTAGTATTTAATAGTATTGTGCTAATGAAAACTACTATATAAATGAAATTTTTTAAAGAATAAAAAATTATTAAATCAAAAATAAAAAGAAGCAATTAAGAAAATTGAAAAGCCTAAGTTTTCTAAAAAAGACATGAAGAATAATTTTTTCCTAATTGATAAAATCAATAAAAATGAGATAAAATAAAATAATAAATTATAAAAAAATTGTTAAAAAATTATTAAATTATAAAAAAAAATTTGTTAAATAAAATTTTAATTATAAAAAAATAAAAAAGGGTTAGATTGTATTAAATACATCATCATCTGCTTTATCTAACCAACTGTTAACAATTTTAATTGCACAGTAGTCCCCACACATGGTACATGCGTCATCATCAGATGGAGGCCTGTTTGCTCTTTTTGCTTTTGCAACATCAGGAGCAATAGCTGCATCATATTGAGCTTGCCAATCCAATGCTTTACGAGCTCTAGCCATAGCTAAATCTTTCTCACCATTGTGAATTCCTTTAGCCATATCACCTGCATATGCACCAATTCTTGTAGAGATAACTCCTTCTTTTACATCTTCAGGAGATGGAAGTGCTAAGTGTTCAGCCGGAGTTACATAACAGATAAAGTCAGCACCTGCTTTAGCAGATTCTGCTGCACCAATAGCTGATACAATATGGTCATAACCAGGAGCAATATCACATACTAATGGTCCTAACATATAAAATGGTACATTTCTACATAATTTTTTCTGAATAGTGACATTTGCTGGAATTTCATTAATAGGAATATGACCTGGACCTTCAATCATAGTTTGTACACCTGCTGCTCTTGCACGGTCTACAAGTTCACCAAGTACAATAAGTTCTTGGACTTGTGCCCTATCAGTTGAATCTGCAATTGCACCTGCTCTCATAGCATTTGCAAGGGATAAAACTACATCATATTCTTTTGCAATATCTAAAATATAATCGAAGTTTTTGTATAATGGATTTTCTAATTTGTTTTCAACCATCCATGAGGAGATAAATGATCCTCCACGGGAAACTAAACCACATTCACGACCTTGGGTTTTAAGTCTTCTTAAGGTTTCAACATTTACACTACAGTGGATTGCCATAAAGTCAATTCCATCTTTAGCTTGTTTTTCAATGGTTTTAAACATGTCATCTTCTTCCATGTAAATAACAGCACCATTTTTTCTAATAGATTCAATTGCAGCTTGGTATACTGGAACACTTCCAACTGGAAGTGGAGACATTGCTAAAACTCTCCTTCTTATATCATCTAAATCTCCACCAATACTTAATTCCATTAAACAATCTGCACCTGCATCAACTGCTACTTGTGCTTTTAAAACCTCTTCATCAAAATCAACAATATCTGTTGAAGTACCTACAGTAGCATTGACTTTGGTTTTAAGACCTTTACCAATACCTGTAGCTTTAATATCATGATTTACATTTTTAGGAATTACTATAGTACCATCTACTATAGAGTTTAATATAAATTCTTCTGTAACATTTTCTCTATGTGCTACAGTTTTCATTTCTTCTGTAATATTACCTTTTCTTGCCTCATCAAGTTGTGTCATTTTATCACCAATATTTAAAAAAAATAAATTGATATTTTAAATTTAATTATTAAAATAAAATATAACTTAAAAAACTATCAATTATATTTAAATAAAATCAACTTTAATTAAATTAAATTTCATTTTCTAATATATTTGATAATAGGATTTCTTAATATATAAACTAATCTTTTTAATTTGAATATAAATAAAATAAAACTGATATAACTCAAAGAAAATTTAAAAATAAAATATTTAATTAGAATTAGAAAATAAGTTAAAATTTTTAAAAAGAGTAAAATAAGTTAAAAATATAAAAGTATAAAACTTAAATGAATTTTTTACCTCTAACATAACCTACAAATAAAAGCATTAAAATAATTATAACAAATACAGTTCCCATTAAGACATTGCCTTCATTTGATGGGTCTATTTTTTTCTTTTCATTTAATTCATATGCTTTCATATGAGAACTTCCACCAGCACCTGAAACTGCAGAAGCAGGCATACTGGATTCTCCAGGATTAGTATTAGTTGAAGATTTACTGCTTCCAGATGAAGATGAATTACTAATTAATCCATCTTTATGATTACCATTAGAATAACCTAAACCATTAGTATTATTAGAATTTGCACCAGCATTGTTATTATTACCAATATTTCCACTACCATTACCATGGAAAATACCATTGCCGTTTCCACTAGATTTTGATAACCAATTTTTTAACCAGTCAGGAAGCATATCCTTAGGCATTTGATGTTTAGTATCCAAATCAGTGTTATTCTCAACAATATTATTTTCACCTGCTCCAATAAATACAGCATCATTACCAGAGCCTGATGCAGAACGGACTCTATTATTTGCAATAATAGAATTATCAACAGTGGAATCAGGACCTGAAAGGTAAATACCAACACTACCATCACTTATGACAGTATTGTATTGAATATTGTAAGTATGGCTACCTTTAGTATTTTGTGAATAACTAATACCATAATTTCTATAATCTTTTTTAGATTCTCCAATATTATGGATCTCAATAGTGTTATTTAAAATTACATCATCTGAATCCTGAACTTCAATACCTGTAACTAATGCCCAACTATCATCAGTTGCAAGACCTGTAACATTAATATAATTACTGATTATATTAATCTGAGTAGAACCATAGTAATTTTGAGAATATATTCCAATATTTGGTCCATGAGAAATACTTGAAATATTATTAAATGCTATAGTAATGTTTGATGATGGACCAGATATTTGTATTGGATAAGCAGTACCATGAGCTTCCATACCTCCAGAAGAGTTTATATGTATTTTATTTGCAAGAATTGATACATTATTTGATAAATATACATCCACACCATATAAGTAATTGTCAACACCGGCAGGAGTAATAGAATCAATTTCTACAACATTATTACGTTCAAATAATACATTGTTACACATATAAATCATTACCACATCTAGAGTAGGATATGGTTGATCATTAGATCTGTGATTTACTTTTCCATAAATATTATTGGATTTGAGTGTAAGATTATCACATCCTTCAATTGCAACTACAACAACAGGATCCATAAAAATACCACCATATATTTGTGAATGCCAATCTACAGTTCTAAGAGGAAGTGAACAATTAAATACATTATTCTCTAAAGTGGAATTCATTGCATATCTCATAAGCAGTCCATAAGCATTTCCTCCATCTTGAGCATTAGATTTCAAGGTTACTTTGGAATTGGTTACTTTTATATTATAAATAGGATAATCTTCTGTTCCCATAATATAAATACCATATGCATTAGCATTTTTAAGGCTTGTATATTGAATAATAATATTTCTAAGTTCAGTATTTGATTTTAAAATAGTAATTCCAGAATATTCATTATTAACAAACTCCTTATCTAAGACAAATTTAAGATTGTTTAATTTGATATTCTCAGCACTAAGTGAAAATACAGTATTGTTAAATAGTGCACCTGAACCTGTAATATTTACACCAGGAAGATTTATGGTAATAATTCCTAAATCTGTAAAGTTACCTTTAAAAATAAGGTTTGCATTTGAATATTTAGGTTTTAATTTATTATCATTAAAGAAATAAGTTTTAAAATTCTCTGAAGTGATAGTGTAGGTTTTAGGAGCTTCTGCCCTTAGAGATGAATCAGAATCAACATTATCCTCTTCTACAATCTGGCCTTCAGGAACATTAGATTGTTGAACATTATCATTTAGAGAGCTATCGCTAATATTATTTACACTAGCTGTAGATGAAACTACATCATGAGCATTATCATTAACAACTGTATCATCATTTGAATTAATTGTATCAGTGATATTTTCTGCACTTACAGCACTGATAGAAACCAAACAAACGATGAAAATTGAAAACAATAACAAATACTTATTTATTTTCATTGTATAACCTCTAACGACTATATTCAACATTTAATTTATAAAATTACTATATTGGTATAATCATTTATAATAAGTTATATATAATGTTTTCAATATCTTTTGAAAAAAATTCAATATATCTTAATAAAAATATTAAGGCATAATCATTTTAAATTGATAAAAATAGCTAAAACATTAAAATAAAATCATGAATTAATTTTTTATATAAATGAATATAAATTAAATAGTTATTTAAAAATTAATTAACAAAATAGCCAATGAATAAAATGAATTAAAATTAAGGCATAATTTAGAAAATTTTAAAATAAGAACAAATAATGAAATTAATAATTTCTATACATAAAAAACGAAAAAAAATTAAAAATAAAGATTAAAATGAAATTAAAAAATCTAAAATAAATAATTAATAATAAAGGATTAAATCCTAATCCTTGTAAAATTCATTCATCCTATTTGTTGCCATTTCAAGTGTAGGAATATTAGTCTGGCAACCTTGTTTTTCAACAATAAAAGATGAAACTGATGATGCAAACTTAATAGACTCTTTTAAACTATAACCGTTTAAATAATAATACAAGAATGATGCCTTATAAGAGTCTCCAGCACCAGTCGGATCTACTGCTGGGCGGTATATTGCATCTACTGAATCTTCTCCGTCCTTGGTGTAGATAAAACTACCATTTTCCCTACAAGTTTTAATAATTATTTCAGGTCCAAGTGCGAGAAGTCCTTCAATATCAAGATTTAACTGGTCTATGATTCTATCAATTTCATAATTATTACCGAATAATATTTTAGAGTTAGAAATAACTTGTTTTAATCTTTCTTCACTATAAATAGTTAAATCTTGACCTGGATCAAATGAAACAGGTTTGCCCTGTCTTTTAGCTTCACATGATGCTTTCCAATTATAATCAGGATCACCTGTTGCAAGATGGACAAAATCACATTTAGATATTGCATCCTCAGGCACATCATAATCCTTAAAATATTTACCTGCACCTTCATAGAAAAATGTTATCTGATCTGTATTTTTATCATTTACCATAATAGCTGTTGCATTAGATTCTCCTTCAACATAAATCATATGGTCCATATTAACATTATATGCATTAAGTGAGTCATAATAATCTGATTTTTTAAAATGTTCGCCAACTGCTGAAATTAAACTAGTATCCATTCCTAATTTTGCAGCAACCATAGCCACATTAGCTCCAGCACCACCAAATAAATTTAGCATAGATTCCATATGGGTTGAAGTGTTTGATTTAGGAAAATTTTCAACACCAATAATTATATCTGAAGCAGTATGTCCAATAACTAATAATTTAGCTCCATCCATCACCATCACCTTAAATAAGAATAATTATAAAAATTAGATTTTATTACAATGAGTATAACTTAAAATTATTAAATTAATTTAAATTAATTTAATTATTGATTAACACAAATTTTTGAGTCTTTTTTTAAAAAATAACCTGATTTAGCTTTAAATTTTAAAAATATTCCTTTTAAAAAATTAAAATTAATTCAAATTATTGAATTTAAAAAAATTTATCTACAATATAAATTAAAAAATTATTATATAATATATTTTTCCTAGAGTTTGTGAAAACTAATTATAATTTTAAAATTATATATAAAAATATTTTTTTAATTAATTTTTTTACTGATTTATTAAAACATAACAAATTATTTTTAGTAATATTAATTGAATTATTTTGTATTCATTCATTTGATTAAGTTTAAAAATTTTATACTGATAATTAAATCAAAGTAATAAGACCATTTTTACAGTGTTTATCAAAGTATTTATTTAAGTTAAAACATAGTTGATATATGTTTAACTTATTTTCAAATGAAAAAATCAACAAAGGCAGACAGATAGAATTAGACATTGCAAAGGCACTTTCAATTATCTTTATGATATTTACACATACTGCAATAACTATTTCATATCTTGGAGATTTCCTTTCTCCAACTTATAATATCATTGTTAATTCTATTTTAGGTTGTCCTTGTGCAGCACCTGTTTTTATGTTTTGTATGGGCGTTGGAATTGTATACTCCAGACATAGCCAGTGGAATATAATGATTAAAAGAGGAGTGAAACTGTTAATCATAGGTATAATATTAAATATCTTTATATATATGATTCCTTATTTTGTCTTTGGTTATGCAACCGGAGATTATAATGTGGTTCCAATATATGGAGGATTAATCTTATTTTTTGTTGATATTTTAGCATTTGCAGGGTTAAGCTTTATTTTTATGGGAATTTTTAAGAAATTTGAACTTTCTAATAAATATCTGTTACTTATTGCAGTTATTTTATCATTAATTGGATCCTTTTTAAGGAACATTACTTTCGGAGTTCCTGCTTTGAATTTTCTGTTCGGTTATTTTATTGGAACCAAAATAGAATTTACTTCATTTCCTTTCTTTAACTGGTTCATAATCCCAGTTGTAGGCTATATTTGGGGACAATATTTCATTAGAGTTAAAGATAAATCTAAATTCTTCAGATTCTGGCCAATTTTATTAATTGTTTCCTTATTTTATTTTATATATTCAATTAAAATACCTGGAGGATTTTTATCATCAGAAATCAGTTATTATTATATGACAACATTTGATGTTATATTCTGTTTAATCTATATTCATGGAAATATAGGTCTTTGCTATTATTTATCCAAATTTTTACCAGATAAAATTAAGAGTGTATTAACTGTATTAAGCAGCAATATTACTGCAATTTATGTTATTCAGTGGATTTTAACTCCTTTGACCCTAATATTTATTGTATTACTTTTTGATTATAGTTTATTTAATGATTTAGCACTACCATTTATCTCTATATTCATATTAATAATATCTACTCTATGTGCTGTCTATTATAAAAAATTAAAGAATAATAAACTTAAATTAACTAGTAAAAATTAGTATATAAGTTAATAAAACTAAAAACCTATTGGTGTAAATCCTTCTGATTTGATAATGTCTGTACAGTTAGTTAATACATAGTCAATAAAATTATCTACCTTATCATTATAACCGGGTCTATGTACAAAACCAATTGAATGTCTGGTTTGGTTTTTTAGAATGTCACTGCCTTTAAAGTAACTTCCATTAAGGAAGGTATATAAATCATCTGAATTTCGAACCAGTTTAAATGCATCAAACTGTGAAGACACTTCTTTTTTAATATTAAATGAAATTCCATTATTATTTAGTGTTTGCCATACTAACCTTTGAGCTGTACCTTTAACTGATATGAAATCCAATCCTTCCAAGTCTTCGATTTTTTCAATTTTCTTATTTGTTTTATTGTTAATATATTCATTAGAGTTTAAAGAGGAAGAATTGTTTACAGCAATATTTAAATTGCCTTTATCATCATATAGGCTTAATTCCTTATTAGAATTATTTCTAGAATTATTATTAAAATTAAAACTGTTTTCAACTGAGGATACTAAAACCATATAATCAAATGCAATAGGTGTAAAGTTAAGGTTTTCAGAAAATGCAAGTAAAGGGTCATCTAATGCCAATAGATCAATTAAATCATCTTTTGCAAGATTAAATGCACTATCATTATCAGTACTATATACCTCAAGATTGAATGGAAGATTTAATGAATCAATTAATCCTGTAATAATATGTCCACCTGCAATACGGATATTCTCATTTACCTTCAATCTATTGTTATAAGTATGATAAATATCCAATAGTTCAAGTCCCTCTTTTGTTATTTCACTTCCAGAACCTACTTTTTTAACTAATTTATACCCCAATTCTTTTTCTGCATTAAGTATTCTTCTGTTAAAAACAGAATGTGCAATACCTAATTTTTTTGCTGCTTTTCTTTGAGAATAGGTTTTTGATAGAAGTTCCAAAGATTCGAACAACTTATAATTATAGATTTTCCCATCAACTTCAATACCGATTACCGGTTTAATTTCACGAGACATAAAAACAAACCAAGACAAATAATTGATAAATAATGAAAATTTATTATTTAATGTAAATATTTTTTAAATAAATTAAGTCTTATTTTAACATACTTATCTTTAAATAAATTAAATCATATAATATTAAGTATATAAATTTAATATTGATATATTTTTTCAAATAGGACAGAGATAATATGGAATTAATGAAATCATCTATTAGTGCAATAATAAATAATATTGAAACAGCAGAAACCTATCTTGACCAAGATACTGTCGATAAGTTCATGAGAATAATATACGAATCAAATAATGTATTTGTTTATGGAGCAGGTAGATCTGGACTTGTAGGTAAGGCATTTGCAATGAGATTAATGCACCTTGGAGTTAGTACATATGTTGTTGGAGAAACCATATCCCCTGCAATAAATGAGGGAGACTGTATTATTGCAATATCAGGTTCTGGTGAAACAAACACTATTGTTTCTGCAGTTAAAACTTCTAAAGCTAGAGGAGCAAAAGTTTTATCCTTAACATCTTATCCAGAATCCACTCTTGGTAAATTATCTGATGTTACATTATTTGTTCAAGGAAGAACCAAAGTAGAAGCAGATGATAAAAACTACTTAAAACGTCAAATGTATGGTAATTATACCTCTCTTACCCCACTTGGTACTGCATTTGAATTAACCTCACTTGTTTTCTTAGACGGTCTTATATGTTCCCTTATGAATAAAATGGGTAAAACAGAAGATGACCTTAAAAGAAGACATACTGTACTTGAATAGATAATTTAATTATTATTTATTTTAATTTTATTTAAAAAAGGAGAATTATACTTTTAATATATAATTTTAAGTATTATTATTCCTTATTCACTTATTTTCATTTAGAACTAATTTACAAAATAATTAATTCCATTAAATTTCTTCTAATTTTTATAATAACTATTAACTAATTTTAAAAATTTTTATAAACAACTTATTTTTATTTAAAAATTAATTATTTATATTTTTTCATATTACTCATATGATTATAATTATATTAAATATTTTTTTAAAAAATAACTGTTTTAAGAGATTATTTAGAAAAATCAATAAATTTATAATAATATAAAAAACTTTAATTATGGAAAAATTCAATATAAAATATAAATCATATCGATAAGGTGATTATATGGATTTAGAAACTTATGATGAACAACTTGAAAAAGTAAAAGAATTTCATGGAGAAGTATGTGGCGGAATTGCTATTGGTACCAAACTTGCAATGTATGGTATGGAACTTATGAGAATGGAGTTAAATCAGCGCCACAAAAATTTAATGGTATTTGTTGAACTTGATAGATGTATGTCTGATGCAATTATGGTAGTTACAAAATGTACCATGGGAAAAAGAGCATTTAAACAAATGTACTACGGTAGATTTGCAGTAACATTCTATAATATGGAGACAGGAGAGGCAATCAGAGTTTCGGATAGCGATGCAAACAAACAAACTTGTCAAAAAGAAACAAGAGAAGAATTAGTTCAAAGATTTAGAGAAACTCCAGCAGAAGAATTATTCAATGTTCAAAAGGTAAAAATTGTTGGAATTCCTGAAGCACAAAAACCAGGCCCTCTTCACACCTCCACATTCTGTTCAGTATGTGGTGAAAAGGTAGCAGACGATCAACACCTCCTCATTGGTGGAAGACCTGTTTGTAAAGGATGTGCATTAGGTACATATTATGAGATCATTGAAGAATAAAATAGATTATAAAATTAATGACTGATAAAATATTAACAATATATTTTTAAAATATTAAATATAAAAATTAAATTGATTTGCTAATCTAAATGAAATAAACACCATAGATTAGAGTTTAACTGAAGAGAGATAATAAAATGGTTGAGATAAAATATGTTCCAACAATCTGCCCATATTGTGGAACTGGTTGTGGACTAAACCTTGTTGTAAAAGATGGGAAAATCTGTGGCGTCGAACCATGGAAAAGGAACCCGGTAAACTCTGGTAAACTATGTCCCAAAGGAAACTTTTCCTGGGAATTTGTTAACAGAGAAGACAGACTTACAACACCATTAATTAGAGAAAATGGTGAACTTAGAGAAGCTAGTTGGGACGAAGCTTTAGACAAGGTTGCAGGAAAATTAAATGAAGTTAAAAGAGAGGATCCTAAAAAAATCGGTTTTTATGCATGTGCAAGATCTCCAAATGAAAATATATTTATTACCCAAAAATTTGCAAGAGTAGCATGTAATACTCATAATGTTGACCATTGTGCACGTATCTGTCATGGACCTACTGTAACAGGTCTTGCTACTACTTTTGGTTCTGGTGCTATGACTAATGGATTTGACAGCATTGAAGAATCAGATTATATTATTGTCATTGGTGCAAACAGTATGGAAGCACATCCTCTATTTGCCCGCAAGATGATTAGAGCCAAAGAAAACAATGGTGCAACGATTGTTGTTATAGATCCTCGTTACACACCTACTGCAAGAATTGCAGATAAATATCTTGAATTTAAATCAGGTACTGATGTTGCTCTATTAAATGGTATGATGAAAATTATTATAGATGAAGGTCTTGAAGATAAGCAGTTCATCAAAAATAGAACAAAAAACTTTGAAGAATTTAAAAAAGTTGTAGAAAAATATGACTTAGATACTGTAAGTGAAATTACAGAAGCAAATAAAGATTTAATAAAAGAAATTGCAGTTGAATATGCTAAAGCAGATAAAGCTGCAATTGTATATTCATTAGGTATTACAGAGCATTCACATGGTGCAGATAATGTTATGTCTACTGCAAATATGGCAATGTTAACTGGTAACTTAGGAAAAGAAGGTACTGGTGTAAATCCATTAAGAGGACAGAACAATGTACAAGGTGCCTGTGATATGGGCGCATTACCTACAGATTATCCTGGATACCGTAAAGTAAATGACTCTGAAACTACTGCCTGGATGAATGAATACTGGAATGTAGAAATGAGTTGCAATCCAGGTTTAACTTTAATTGAAATGATGAATGCAGCATATGATGGAGATTTAAAAGTATTATACATACACGGAGAAGATCCTGTATTATCAGATGCCGATATTAATCACACAAAAAAAGCAATAGCTAATTTAGAAATGTTAGTTGTTCAAGACTTATTTTTAACTGATACTGCACAATTAGCCGATGTTGTACTTCCTGCGGCTAGTTGGGGAGAACAGGACGGCACTTTCACCAATGGTGAAAGACGGGTTCAAAGAGTCCGTAAAGCTCAAGAACCTCCAAAAGATGCAAAATTAGATTGGAAAATTATGGAAGAGTTAGCAATCAGAATGGGTCCAGATGCACATCCAGAACAATTCCATTACGAAACAGCGCAAGATATATGGGAAGAAATTAGAGAAATAGCTCCATCTATGAGAGGCATTACCTCTGAAAAATTAGATAGGCCGGAAGGTTGCCACTGGCCATGTTTTAAAGAAACAGATGAATGTGGTCCTTTAATGTATAGGGAAAAATTTGCACATCCTGACGGATTGGCTAGATTCCAGGCAATAGATCATTTAGGACCTGTTGAAGTTCCTGATGAAGAATATCCTTTGCTTTTAACTACTACACGTATATTATTCCATTACCATGCTGCAACAACACGTAGATGTAAAACTTTGGATAATGAAGTTAAAACAGGATATATTGAAATTAGTGAAAGTGATGCTAAAAAATTGAATATATTAGATAATGAAATAGTAAGAGCAAGTTCTAGAAGAGGAACCATTGATATTCCTGCAAGAGTAACTAAAGATATTAAACCAGGTATTGTTAACATACCAATGCACTTTAGTGAATGTGCAGCTAATATGTTAACTAACTCCGAATCATTAGACCCGAAAAGTAAAATGATTGAACTTAAAGCTTGTGCTATTAAAGTAGAAAAAATCGAGGATTAGATTCATATGAGTTTAAAGGTAAATGATATTGTTTATGCATATTCTGCTAATGAGAATATTAAAGAAAAAGGAGAATATGGAGGAGCAGTAACTACAATAATGAAATATTTACTTGAAGAAGGCATTGTTGATGGAATAGTTGCTGTTGAAAAAGGATTAGACATATATGATGCTGTACCTACACTCATTACTGATTCTAAAGATTTGATTAAGTCTGCAGGCTCCCTGCACTGTGGAACATTAAATATGGCTAAATTCTTAACTAGATATTTAGATGGAGCAAGAGATATGAAAATTGCTATCACCTGTAAACCCTGTGATGCAATGACCATCAGAGAATTAATGAGAAAAGGAAAAATCATTGAAGACAATGTAATTATGATTGGTGTAAACTGTGGAGGTACAATGGCCCCAGTAGATACTGTTAAAATGATTAAAAATGTTTATAAGATGGATCCTGGAAAAATTGTAAAAGAGGAAATCATCAAAGGCCAACTTGTAATGACATATGCAGATGGTAGTGAAAAAGGAATAAAAATTGATTATCTTGAAGAAGAAGGTCTTGGAGGAAGACGTGAAAACTGCAGACGATGTAATTTAAAAATACCAATAAATGCAGATATAGCATCAGGTAACTGGGGAGTTGTTGGTGATTTAGAAGGCAAAGCTACTTTCATAGAACTTTGCTCCCAGAAAGGTGCAGATATTTTTAATAAAGTAGTTGATGAAGGACTTGTAATTACAAAAGAACCAATACCAGAAGGTATTGAAATTCGTGAAAAAATTGCTACATCCCTTATCAGCCATTCAAATAAACAGAAAGAAAAAGATTTTAAAGGAACTACTGGAGATATCCTTGATGTTTTAAAAATTTATAAAGATGAACTGTCCAAATGTATGAAATGTTATGGTTGTCGTGAAGCATGCCCATTATGTTATTGTGAAGACTGTTGCCTGGAAAGCGAAGGTCCTGAATGGGTACCTGGAGGATACACTCCTGCAGCACCATTTTTCCACTTAACACGTATGGTACACATGGCAGATTCATGTACTAATTGCGGACAATGTAGTGAAGTATGTCCTAGTGAAATTCCAGTTAGTAAAATCTGGGCCACTGTAAATGAGAAAATTAAGGAAACCTTTGCTTATTATAGTGGAGTTGACAACAAAGATGTGCCTTTACCATTTACAGAATTTGAAGAAAATCCTGCAAGAAACTACTTAAATAGAGATAATTAAAAAGCCGTAAATTTAGAAATTATTTATATTTAATCTAATTAGAATAAAAAAAGAAAAATGAATAAAAAATAAGCAAAGATGTGAAAATATGGCAAATAAAACAGGACTTATGCCTAAAAACGGTCATAGGATTCATGGGCGAAGTAGTGAATCCTTTCTAGATGCAAGAGAGATTATAAATTCCCTAAACTTAAAGGGAGATGAAGTGTTTATGGATGCAGGATGTGGAGACGGACATGCTGCAATTGAAGCATTAGACATATTAAATGATGATGCCATCATTTATGGTGTAGATATCTATGATGCATCTATAGAAGATTTAGAAAAATACAAAGAGGAAAATAGCATTTCTAATTTGATTCCTCTTGTCGGAGATTTAACAAGTCATGTAGATGTAGATGACGATTCCATTGATGTTATTTTAATGATCAATGTTTTCCATGGATTTAAAGCTGTTAGAAAATTAAATGAGACTGTAGAAGAGTTAAAGAGAATGATTAAACCTGGTTGAAAAATAGCAATAATGGATTATAAGAAACAGGAAGCTAAACATGGCCCTCCAATAACAGTTAGAAGTACGCCTGAAGAACTTGAAGAACTCTTCAACAAGCACGGTCTTAAATTATTATCTCTTGACAATGATACTGGTGAAGATATTCCTGAAGGTAAATCCCACTACCTAATAATCTTTACAAAATAAATTAAATAAATTTTATCATAAATAAGTACCATACTTATTTATTCTACTTTTTTTAAAAATAGATATTAACATTATAGATTGTTTTTTAGAAAAACTGTAAATAGTATAATTTTTATTTGAAAAAATTCAAAACTAAATAAATATATTATTATTAAATTGGTTTGAGAGTTATGAATATTGATAAGTTAATTGGTAATACACCAATGATAAAGATTAATTATGAATATGAAGGCAAAGCCGGTAGCATATACACTAAACTTGAATATTATAATTATTCCGGCAGTATAAAAGATAGGATTGCTTATTACATAATTAAAAAAGAAAAGGAATGTGGTAAACTTAAAGACGATCAGGCAATTGTCGAAGTTACAAGTGGAAATACCGGTATTGCTTTTAGTGCAATTGGTGCACTGCTTGGCCATGAAGTTCATATATTTATGCCAGATTGGGCATCCCTTGAAAGGAGGAAAATTATTGAAATGTATGGTGCACATGTTCATCTGGTCTCCAAAGAAGAAGGAGGATTTAAAAAAGCTCTTGAACTTGCAGAAGAATTTGCTAAAAAACATAATGCCTACAGACCACTTCAGTTTGATAATCCATTAAATGTTGAAGGGCAATATCAAACAACAGGCCGTGAAATACTTGATGCCCTTCCTGATGTAAACGGATTTGTCTCAGGTATTGGAACTGGTGGAACATTAATGGGAATAGGTAAAAGATTAAAAGAAAATAATCCCAACAGTAAAATAATTGCTCTTGAACCATCTACCTTATCAATTCTAAAAATGGGAATGGAAGAAGGAAGTCATATGATTGAAGGAATTGGAGATGACTTTATTCCAGGAATTGTCAATCAGGATTTAATAGATGATATTGTTTTAATACATGACTGTGATGCAATAAATATGTCCAAAAGAATAGCACGTGAGTTTGGTTTAGGAATTGGAATTTCAAGTGGTGCAAATTTCCTTGCTAGTGTTTTAGTAAATAATGATGATTTAAAAATAGCTACTGTTTTCCCAGATGACAATAAAAAATACATAACCACCAAATTATCAGAAAAAATAGATGAAAATCCAGAATTAATTTCAAATAAAATAAAACTAATTGATTTTGAAACTGTTTAAGAAAAATTACATATGTTCTTAAAATTTTATCTAATTGAAATATAAAATAAAAATTATCAAGTGAAAAATTTTCACAAAAATACTAGGAAAATATCGAATTATTTAAATACTTAAAATAATAATTAAATATAGAAATAAAAATTTAGTATTTAAAAAATAATAAAGAGTGATTAATATGAAAACATGGGGTAAAATATTAATTGGAATTATAGTAATACTAATGATTTTATCTTTATTTACTAATGTATTATTCCTTGCTTTAGATACTAGTGAAAGTCAGGAAGAACCCGGTGCAGATATGGCTGCAATATGGTCTGTTACAACAGGATTCCAATGGATCTATCCGGGAGGTACAACTGATGCTTCAGGAAATACCTTACATAACATTTACTTATTTGACGACCATAATCCAATGGCACATGCAAAGGAAATGATTCAACATACTTATAATATAAATCCAACTATCTGTGTAACCATAAACAATGAAGCGTCTGATAGAATATTTGGAGATGATTTAATCAATAATATTCGTGAAGAAGATTGGGGAGCAGGTAACTCTAGAGGAGATGCAGTAAGTATATCTCTTACTTCAAACCCACCAAACCCTATTGGAATTATTGTAAGTCTATTTACTGGAGATTTAAGAATATTTCCATTATTATAATAAGTTTTTTACTTTTTTACAGTTTAATTATTGATTGATTAGCTTGATTAAGATCAATTAAGCTAATAATCTACTATTTTTATAAAAACAATGGTTAAACTTTATCAATTAATTATATAAAATAATTTATAATCAAAATAAAAAAAAGAAGAATTTACATTATAATAATTCTTTTTTCTTAGCTTCAAATTCTTCTTCTGTTAACAATCCTTGTTTATATAACTCAGCATATTTTAATAACTCATCAGCATTGGTAGATCTATTTGATTCAATAATTGTATTATTAGATTCGTTTGATTTATCATTAAAGTTTAACCACGCGTTTTGTAACAACTTAAAGTTTTCATCATTTATGTTTTTAAGTATGATTGTATCAAAACCACTTATGCTAATGACTATACTACTAGTAACATGAAATTTACCTGCCTTATCATAATCAATTGCATTAATCTTTTCATAGGGTATTATTTTGTCCCCCATGTCTGCTTTTGTGAATACACTAATTTTTTTAATAATAAGCCTATCCTCATTAACAAAACAAAAACCATTTATTACATCTTCTTTCTGATTTCCGAAAGCACTCATCCTTTTTTCATGCAAAGTACATGCGAAATCATATCCCTCAACTCCAAGTATTTTTTGAGCTTTCTCGGCTTTTTTAGCATTTTCTTGTATTTTTTTAGGATTGCTATTTTCTACTAATAATTGGTCAATTCTCCCCGGAATTTCATCAAGTTCAAGATTGCCTTCACGTAACTCGGATTTTACTTGTTTATTTATTTTACCCCAGACAGAACTAATTTTAAGTGCTGAAACTCCCTGACGAGAAATTTTCATATTAAATTGAGCATTCCTAACCATTTTAGTGCCCATTATTCTTTTGATAATTTCGTCACCAACTTTGATTTTTTCATCCATTTCTCTTTTAATGCGATACATCTCAGCTCTTTCTTGTTTTCTAGTTTTACTCTTTTCATCCAATTCTTTAGCTTTAGATACAACAGAATTATTCTTGACTTTATCAAACATTCCCATTATAAAACCCCCAATTAAAATTATAGTTTTAGTAGATGTACAATTTTATATATTAATCTACATAACATATTAATTTATTTAAATTATTACAGACCATAATATAATTTTTAAAATATCCTCAAAATATATATTTTTAATAATTATAAAATAGAAGATTAGAACCAAATTAAAATAATATTCAAAGATTCTGTAGACACCCTTAGATTTTTGAGATTTTTCTTAAGAATTTTCCTTATTATAGGGTTCTCTTTTACTGATTCCTTCTAAAAATATATTTTGCAGTTCATCATCACTTGCACCATTTCTAAGAGGAGTGATTATATCAATTAAATTATCGTTTCTAAGTAAACATGGTTTGATTTTACCGGTAGGTGTAATTCTTAGTCTTGTACAGTTTTGACAGAACTTTGTATTGTCCATTGGTTTTACAATTTCTATCTCACCACTGCCAATATAATATTTCCTGCGGTCCTGCATGTATTTTCTAATTTTAACATCATCTGCTATTTTTTCTATTTTCTCTTCTATAGGACTGATGTTTAGGTGATATTCTTTTGAGAAGATATCATCATCACAGCTTTCACTTTCCATAAGCTCTATTAACTGTAAAATAAGACCATTATCACGACAGAATTCAAACATATCCCATACTTCATCTTCATTAATGTCTTTCATCATAACCATATTGATTTTAACAGGATACAATCCAACTTCAACAGCCTTTAAAATACCTTCTTTAACACTGCTTAGATAATCTTTTTTTGTTAAAAATTTATATCTGTCTTTATCTAAGGTATCAAGAGAAACATTTACCCTATCAAGACCTGCATTTTTTAAATCTTCTGCATATTTTGATAAATAAGTACCATTAGTTGTAATTGAAATGTCTTTAAAACCTACTTCATTAAGCTTGTCTATAACCTCAACAATATCTTTTCTAATTAAGGGTTCTCCACCAGATATTCTAATCTTTTTAACCCCTAAACTTTTTGCAACCTTAGAGATTTTCTGAATTTCCAAGGGAGTCATCTCATCTTTTGAGGGAAGCATTCCATCATGATGACAATAAAGACAATTAACATTACATCTATTGGTTATAGACATTCTAAAGGAAAGAATAGGTCTATCATACTTATCTTTAACAGGCATTTAAACTATTTCTCCTTTTTACTGATTGATATCTGAATGTTTTTAAAGTCTTCCACGCCATACTCTTTAACTTTAAGTGATTTTAACATTCCAAGTATTGTATTTTTTAAAAACTTATCTACAAAGTCATTTACACCTATTACAGTGCCATCAACAGACAAACTTACCTCTGCCTGATTAGACTCATCATACTCTACCTCACCATTGATTATTCCTTTTGCAACTGACTCTCCATCAAAATATCCGCATTCTTTTGTATATAATGTAGGTAGAATATCATATCCGAATATTTCTGCCTTATCAACTAATCTGCTAATCTCATCATCAGATAAATTTTTAGCATCAACTACTTCAATAGTGTACTCATCATTTAACTCTGGTGATGTTGAGAATTTTGGATAATTGTAGTTTTTAAATCCTTCAATTACTACAAAATCCGGCTCATCAATAAGTTTTATTAAAAAAAGTAATCGCTCAAGTGGTATTGCCTCATTAATATTAAAATAAGTGCGTGTTCCAATACCTACTGTAAACTGACTTCCTGCCTCTGTATGTTTATATGTATCTGTTCCTTCATGATCCATTTCCATCTGATGATGAGAATGTTTAATACTTCCTACCTTATATCCTCTTGCTGTTAACTCTTCTATGATACGAACAGATAGGGAGGTTTTACCACTGTCTTTTTTACCTGCAACAGATATAATTCTCATATAATCACCACAAAGGACTTTTTAATTAAATTTTATGAAATTTTTCAAATTAAAAATCTATTTTTTATATATGTTAATAATTTAGTTAAATATTAATTTAAGTATTTTATTACTTTTTTAAATTTTTCTATAAATTTTTACATATAATCATGAAAAAAATGAAATTGACAATCAAAAATGTCTTAAAAAATTAAGTAAAATAAGTACAATTTCAAGTGTAAAGTGGAAAAATTGAAAATTTGTAAAAATTTCAAAAAATATGTGTAGTAATAACACATACAATAATATGTAATACTTTTGATAGTAAAAAATAGTACAAAATATAGAGATTTTTAGGTAAAACTAAATATTTTTTTAACCCTCCTGAAAAATAACGATTTTCTTAAAAATAAATATAAATTATTAAAAATAACTATAAAAAGAATATAAAGAATAAAAATAATTATTTTTGATATAAAAAATTATAAAACTTTTTTTATAAAGAATAAAAAAGTATATGAAGGAATTATAATTCTAAAAAGTGTAGTTACTACACATCATATATAAAGCTTTTTAAAATATTCTAGTGAGCATCTTTATATATATAATAAAATATATGTGTAATCAATACACATGGTGGATAATATGCCGAAACATATTTCATCTGGACTTAAATATCTTGCTGCAGTTGAGTTAAAAAGTAGGGGTTTATCTCATAAAGAAATTGCAGATGAATTGGACTTGGACCGTTCAACTGTATCACACTATCTTAATGGTAGAAATCTCTCTTGGAGCTCAGTTGATGTTGCAAATACAATTGTAAACATGTGTCCAAAAGACTTTTTATCTATGGTGGAAGTTTTATTTAAGGATTTAGATAAAATACAAACAATTGTTTCCATATTAAAATCGGAAGAATATGAGCCAATTGTTAGTAAATCATGTATCGGTTGTGGATTATGTGTAGATTTATGTGTAATGAAGGCTATTAAATTAGATTCATTAAAAGCCAAAATAGAATCTGATTTATGTTGCGGCTGTCTTGTTTGCGAAGAAGAATGCCCAACTAGATCAATTAGAATTTTGGAGGTTAACAAATGATCAAAAATGAGAAAGAAATTAAAGGTAATGACTTTAATATAACAAGATCAGCAGAAGAATTACGTAAACTTTCTTTCAACGATCATGTTTGTATTGGTTGTGGAATTTGTGAATCCACTTGTCCTGTTGAAGCTATAAAATTAGATGCTATAGCTAACATCGAACGTAAATATACAGGAACTTATTTCAGTGGACATGAAAAAATTACACAAAACAATGTTTTGGAAACTAACAAGGCAGGTAGCAATACCAAACTCACAATTGACGAAGATAAATGTGTTCTTTGTGGAATGTGTAGTGGATTATGTCCTGCTAGTGCATTAACCTTAACAATTGATGATGAACCAATTAAAAACATTGATGCGTACCCAAGTTACATTGCTTTTGCTGAGTGTGATGACGACGAATGTATTTACTGTGGTAAATGTGAAATCGCATGTCCTAGAGATGCAATTACAGTTAAAAGGAATTTACCAGAAAGAGCAAAATTAGTTACTGGTGAAATTAACCCTGATAAGGACACCTGTATTTACTGTGGTGTTTGTGAAGAAATGTGTCCAGCAGATGCAATTGATGTAACTAAAGCAATTGGTGAAGAAGACATAGTTATTGATACTGATAAATGTGTTTACTGTTTAGTATGTAAAAAAGCATGTCCAGTTGAAGCAATTACCGCTGTATGTAGATTATGTCCATATGGTGAATACGATTTAGATGAAGCAGATGCAGAAGTAACTGGAACTACTATCATTGACCAAGAAGCTTGTATTAGCTGTGGTTGGTGTGAAGGAGTATGTCCTACCGATGCTATGACAGTTGAAAAACCATTTGAAGGAACTCTTGTTACCTACCCAGAAAAATGTGGAACCTGTGGAGCATGTGTAGACTTATGTCCATGTAATGCTTTATCATTCCCTAAAACTAAAGGACCAGGTGAAAGATCTGTTCAAATCGTATCAAACGATGATTATTGTATAAAATGTGGAGCATGTGCAAGAATCTGTCCTAATGACGCTATTGAAGTAAGTAGAACCAGTGTAAACCACACTCCTACCAGTTCAGAATCTTGGACAGACGCATTAGAAGCTTTAAAAAATTAGGTGATATAGATGGAACTTAAAGTAAATCAAGATAATTGTTTAGGATGTGGTGTCTGTGTTGTAGCATGTCCTATTAATGCTTCTATTAGTCCAGAAGTTGCTGGAGGACATGGTTCAAAAACAGAAGAAACTATTATGATGGTAGAAAATGGATTTATTAAATTATTTTCACCTGAAAAATGTGATGAATGCGGAACATGCCAAATGTTTTGTCCTGTAGACGCAATATGGTTAGAATAGGTGATATTTATGCATTACGCAAATACTTATTTAAGCAAACCAGTAGTTGGAGAATTAGAAGAAGCTACTACTGAAGGAACTGAAAAAGTACTCCACTGTATGTTAAATACAGGATCTGATATTTACCAAGGAGCATGTAAGAAAAGAGGTTCAACTTTAAAAGAAGAATATAAAAACGTTTCTGGAACCTGTTACATGGACCCTAGAGATATGGCAGCATTAGGTGTTAAAAACTGGGATACCGTACTTGTAAAAACTGATTACGGTGAAGTTGTTGTAAACGCAGCAAAATCCAGAGATGCACCTCACAAAGGAACTGTTTTCATTTGTAAAGGACCATGGGCTAATACTGTAGTTAGTCATGAAACCTACTGTTGTTCAGATCCAACATATAAAGGAGTTAAATGTACCGTTGAAAAAACTGACAGAAAAGTTTTATTAATGGCAGATTTAATGAGATGGGTATACAAAAAATATGTTGATGAAACTGATGATGATGTTGTTGAAAACATGGAATCATTAGGAGAATTACCTGTTTATAGAGGACGTAAATGGGAGGAATTATAATGAGTTACGAACCACCAATTACTGATTATGATGAAATTGTAGAAAATTGTACATGTGCATTTTGTGGATGTAACTGTGATGATTTAGATTACTTAGTTAAAGATGGTCATGTTGTAGCTGTAAGACACGCATGCAGATTAGGTGCAAGTAAAATTATGGAAGATATGGACCAAAGATTAATTGTACCTATGGTAAGAGGAGAAGACGGCGAACTTGAAGAAGTTGATTGGGACACTGCTCTTGATACCGCAGCAGGATATATTGCTAACTCTGTAAGACCTGTATTCTACGGTTGGTCTGAAACTTCAACCGAATGTATGAAAGAAGGTATTGAATTAGGTGAATATATTGGTGCTGTATTAGATAACCAAGCTACTATCTGTCACGGACCAAGTTTACAAGCTGTACAGAACGCAGGATATCCTATCCAAACTTTAGGAGAAGTTAAAAACAGAGCAGATATGATTGTTTACTCTGGTAGTAACGCAATGAACTCTCACCCAAGACATATGGGAAGATACTCTGTATTCCCTCGTGGATACTTCAGACAAAGAGGAAGATTTGATAGGACTGTTGTTACAATGGATCCTAAATTTTCAGATACTGCAAAAATGTCTGATAAATGGATTGGATTCGAACAAAACGGTGATTACGGATTCTACAACGCTATTAGAGCTGTATTAAAAGGTAAAAAACTTACTCAAAATGTAGTTTCTGGAATTCCTGCTGAAGATATTTATGAATTAGTAGAAGAAATGAAAAATGCTGAATTCGGTGTTCTCTTCTTCGGTTTAGGTTTAACTCACACTTTATCCAAACAAAGAAACATTGATATTGCTATTAAAATGGTTATGGATTTAAACAGATTTAGTAAATGGGGACTTACTCCTATGAGAGGTCACTTTAACGTAAACGGTTTCAACATTTTCATGGCATATGAAACTGGATTTGCATTTGGTGTTGACTTCTGTAGAGGATATACCAGATATATGTTAGGTGAAACTAACACTATCGATTTACTTGTAAGAAAAGAACCTGATTGTTTCATGGTAATTGCAGCAGATCCTGGTGCTCACTTCCCTAATGGAGCAAACCAACACTTAGCAGATATCCCTGTTATCCAAATTGATATTCACTGGGGACCATCTACTGAACTTGCTGATGTTGTATTACCAGGTTCATTTATTGGTGTAGAATGTGCTGGTACCAGTTATCGTATGGATGGAGTACCTATCTACATGAAAAAAGTCCTACCCCCTAACCCATCGCCCAATCGTCCAGACGAAGACCGGAAACACGGCT
>CAYQMW010000006.1:0-22470 GCA_964418715.1 uncultured Methanobrevibacter sp.
GACTGTTAATTAGTATTATGTTATTTTAATTATTAAATTTTTACTTTTTTTTTTTAAAATAAAAAAGTATAGTTAATTAATTAAATTAACTATTCTAAAAATATTGCTGGTTTATAAGGCATTGCATTTCTTGCTTTATTTTGAGGATCATATGAATCATCAGTATGTATGATGACTTCACTGCCACATTCCTCTTCAATATATGCCTTACTATCTTCTAAGATACTTGCCTCATCGAGTTTACCAATATATTTAGTTTTAGTAATTTCTTTGCTGATTTTTTTAGCATCTTGAGCAATTGCTTTTTTATCCTCATGGATATTTTCTTTTATTGCTTTGCCCATAATTTGACCAATATCTGGTTTTCCAACCTCATCAGCAATTCTATACAAGTCCCATTTCCAGTCTGGAGCAAGGTAAATATGGACTTTTTCAACATCAGTTTTAACCATTTTCATAATCTCTGTAATATCTTTTACAAGATTTTGTGTAAGTTGTTCTGATGCAATAATATTTTCATTAATTGTACTTTCATCATATTCTGGCCATTTTGCCTCAGATGCAAATCCTAAACCTCCATATTTGCTCCATACTTCCTCTGAAGTATGTGGGGTAAATGGTGCAAGTAATTTAATCCAGTTTTCAATTAATGTAGATAATACATATATTAATTCTTCATCAGGATTGTTAAGTAAATGTTTGGTTTTATACATATAGTGGTCTACATCTTTTTTAAGTAAGAATATTGCTTCTTGGGATGCTTTTCTTGTTTGGAAAACTTCTAAAGCTTCTGTAGCATTTTTAATATGTATATTTAACTGACCTATCATCCATTTGTCAATATTACGTTTTAATTCAACTGGTTTAATATTGTTTAAGTCAAGGTTTCCACTATCTATTTCATTTACTTTATCTGCAAATTCTCTAAACCATTGGAGTCTTCTTTGAGTACCTTTAACTTCTTTATCTCTCCAATCGAAATCTTGCCATGGTTCTGCAGAACTCATTAAGAATAATCTTACAACATCTGCTGAAAATTCATCAATAGCATCATCAAGTAAAATTACATTACCTTTAGATGAGGACATTTTATTTCCTTCAAGAAGTCCCATACCAAAGACAACTGTTCCTTTAGGCCATTTGTCTTTAGGGAATATTGCAGAGTGAGCAAACATTAAGAAACTAAGGTGGTTTCCAACTAAATCTTTTGCAGATAATCTCCAGTCCAATGGATACCAGTAATTAAATTCGGCTTGTATTTCTTTAATGGTTTCATCATCTACTTTAATGTCATCTGAGTCTATATCTAAAAATACCTTATCAAAGAATGCATCATTTAAAACTTCTGGATCCATATCTTTCAAGTATTTAGCTATTGAATAGTAGGACATATAAATTGTTGAATCAGTAAGTGGTTCAATTAACCATTTTGTATCCCATGGAACTCTTGTTCCAAGACCTACTCTTCTAGAACATGCCCAGTCATCTAACCAGTCAAGATAATATTCAAAGTTTGATTTAACTTCTTCGGGAATAATGGTTTCTCCTTCAAGACATTCATTTGCTTTTACTTTCCAGTCAGCATCAGAGTATTTCATAAACCATTGGTCGTTTAATATTTTTACAACACAGCGGTGACCACATCTACAAATAACAGGTCTCTCAGCAAAGTCATAGATTATATCGGCATATCCCGCATCAAGAAGGTCGTCTCTTACTTCATCTCTTACAAATGCTACTCTTTTACCAGCATATTTTTCAATATGTTCGCTTACATAACCTTTACTGTGTTCGGTTTTATATAATTCTTCAGTAGCAGTTTGTACCTTAGGATCGTCCTGATTTGTAATATTCATTTTTTCAATAATTTCAGCTGCAGGAATCCTGCCGTATCCTTTAACTGTTACAACATTTCGAGGTTCAGCTGCTTCAACCAAGTCTTTAATATTGTATTTTTCAATTAAATCATCGTTATTTTTTAAATCTTGAAGTGCAATATAATCTGCTGGTGCATCAGCAGGTTCAGAGAATACGACTCCACTACCATATTCACTACTTACAAAACTTGCAGGAAATACAGGTACATCTTCACCGGTTACAGGGTTTTTAGCAATTTTACCAATATATTCTTCTGGGTCAATGTCTTCTAATTTTTTAAGGTCTTTTTGATTGGAAATATTATAGTATCCGTCATCAGACATTATCCATTTTTCACCTTTATAGTCTCCACTTTCAACTTCAACTAAGATATAGTGGATTTCAGGGTTTAACCATATATTTGTTGCACCGAAAATAGTTTCAGGCCTTAAAGTACCGGTAACTAAGAATTTATCATCAACAGGGAATTTTAAAAGTGTTAGTTCATTTACTCCAACACCTTCACCTTCAAGAAGGTCATGGTCTCCTACTGGGTTTTCATCATGTGGACAATATTTAACAGGATGTTCACCTTGCTGGATTAAACCTTTTTTGTGAAGTGTATTTGCCTGCCATGTTATGAATTTCTGATAGGTAGGATCAATTGTTCTAAATTCTCTTCTCCAATCAATAGTATAACCCATCTTATCCATAACATTATGATATTCACTTGAGAAGTATTTTACAATATTAATTGGATCTTCAAGTGAAGGTAAAGTGTCATGGGGAACTATATGAACATTTTCATATAAGTCTAAGGTCCATTTATCTTTGTTTTTTATTCTATCTGCAATTCCAATAACAGGAGCTCCAGTTACATGCCATCCCATTGGGAACAATACATTATAACCTTGCATTCTTTTAAATCTTGCAAATACATCTGGAACAGTATAGGTCCTTCCATGTCCAACATGCATTGCACCACTAGGATAAGGGAATGCTACTGTAATATACATTTTTTCTTTATCATTAGGGTTTGATTCAAATAACTTTGCATCTCGCCATTTTTCCTGCCATTTTTTCTCTATATTCTCTGTCACTGAATCACCGTTTTTATATTTAGTATTTTACTCATTAATAATCTATTAATTTAAGTCTAATTAAATTATAAAACTGAATTTTATTTAATTTTTTATTTTTATTTAGTTTTAAGTTGAATTTCTTTATGCTTCATTAAATTTAGCTTAAAAATTTAAGTTCATTTCAATTAAATTTAGCTAAATAAATTTAAGGTCATGATTTAAGTATTTTATTGGATACAATTGGACATTCAGGGATTTGAACCTTATGACGGCTAGTAATTATTTTATTTCTTATCATATTAATCTCATCATCTGAAATATCAAGATTATCTCTTATCTCTTTATTTGTAATATCTTCATCAATAATCATATATAAGAGATTATCTAAAAGAGTATAACTTAATCCAATCTCATCTTCATCAGTTTGACCAGGCCATAGGCCAGCTCTTGGAGGTTTAACTATAATCTCTTCTGGTATCTGCCAGTCTCTTGCAAGTTCTCTTAATTGGCTTTTATAGATATCACCAATTGGTTCCATATCACAGCCACCATCACCATATTTGGTAAAGTATCCAATTAAAAGTTCACTTCTATTACCGGTTCCTATTACTAAATAGTTTTTAAGATTTGCAAAATAGTATAATAAGCACATTCTAATTCTAGCTTTAAGATTACCGTCAGCCAATTTAAAATCATCAGAGGTATAATCTTTTCCATTTTCACTAGCTATTTTAATAAATTCACTTGATATAGAATCAATGTTTACCTCTTTATATTCAATATCTAAGAGTTTAGCCATTAAACGAGCATGGTCAGTATCTTCTTGTGGAGTGGTTGAAGAGTACATATGTATACCAAATACATTTTCACAACCAATAGTTTCTGTTGAGAGAAATGCTGTGACTGTTGAGTCAATTCCACCACTTAAACCTATAACAATACCTTTACTCTTTGACTTTGAAACCTTATCCTGAATAAATAAGGTAATTTCATCTTTAACTTTTTCACTATTTAGTTTCGGTAATTTACTCATAAAAAATCAACTAAAAGATTTTTTTTAAAAAATTTATTTATGTATAATATATTGTTTTTAATTTATTTAAATATATTAAATGCTAAATAAAATTAAAAATTAGGATTAATAATTTTTTAATATTTCATTTTGATAAAAATTTATTTTATAATATAAATTTTGCAGAACTTTCCTTTAACACCATATGTTAATTTTAAAATCGATTATAATTTAAGCAATTAGTATGTATTTTTTTAAAATTCTAACTGTTCTGCAATACAGAATTGACATACTGCATGGGGATTGTCCTTATTGTTTTCCTTAACCGGACAGTAATAAATTCCATCTTCATATATTAACTCTAAATTTCCAGGGAACTTTGTTCCAACAGCATGTATCGGTTCATCAAGAATAAATGTTGTATATAGTGAAATTATAAGGTAAATTTTTTTAAACTCTTCACTACTTTCATGTGTTTTTTTATTTTCAAGATACTGATTTTCCAGTGTTACAATGGATTTAACATATTCATCAAAGTCAAATGACTCACCTGCATAGGTATTTTTATCATTTTTAACATCATTAACCCTTACAATAAAATATTTTGCATAGGTTTCAAAAAAGTTTTCTCTAAGAGGACCTTCAATATATACTAAACTTTCCCGCAGTTCATTTGAAACTTTCATCTGGTCATAGATTGTTACGGTCTTTGATAAGTCTTTTAAAATATTAACAAGAGATGTTTTTCTGTTATCCTCATTATCTATTAATTTGTTCAGTTCTTTAAACATTGTATACACTTAGAATTTTTTAAATAAATCTTGTTATTTAATACTATTATTTTAAACAATATTTGATATTAAAGTTTTGAAGGTGTATAAAAAAAGTGTTTTAATTTTTAATAAAAGTTATATACTATAAAATATAATAATAACTTTTAGTTACTAAAATATTTTTAATATATTTTATTTATAAATTTTTAAAAAATTCATTTTAAAATCTATATTGAATTTATTTTAAATTTATTTTAATTAATAATTTAATTTATTTGGAGAGTAAATTATGGCTTTTAAAGATTTATTCAATTTTAACAAAGATGAAACAACATTTGTATTTGTAGGAGGAAAAGGTGGAGTAGGTAAAACTTCAGTTTCAGCTTCAACTGCAATATGGTTAGCAAATCAAGGTAAAAAAACATTAATCGTATCAACAGATCCTGCACACTCCTTATCTGACTCACTTGAAACCTATGTTGGACCATACCCAAAATTCATTATGGAAAATTTATGGGCTATGGAATTAGATCCGGATGTTGCAATGGAAGAAAAACAAAGAGAATTAGATTCACGTAAAGCATTATCAGATAAAGAAACACTAATGGGATTAGATTTTCTATCTGACCAGATGGATTTAGCATCATCCTCTCCAGGGGCAGATGAAACTGCAGCATTTGAATTATTCATGAAAATTATTAATAATGAAACTGATGAAGATTATGATGTAGTAGTATTTGATACAGCTCCAACAGGCCACACTTTAAGATTACTTTCATTCCCTGAACTTATGGAATCTTGGGTTGGAAAAATGATGAAGGCAAAAGCAAAAATCGGTGCTGCTGCAAATGCACTTAAAAATATTATGCCGTTTATGGATGGAGATGACGGTCAAACATCAAGAGAACTTGAGGAGACTAAAAAACAGGTAGAAGAAGCTCAAAAAATATTGTCTGATCCGGATAGAACCACATTTAAAATGGTTGTAATTCCAGAAGAGATGTCCATTTATGAATCTGAAAGGGCAATAGAAGCATTAAATAAATATGACATGACAACTGATGGAATTATTGTAAATCAGGTAATGCCTGATATTAGTGATTGTGATTTCTGTCACTCCAGATATAAATTACAGCAAAAACGTTTAGCTTTAATTGCTCAAAAATTTTCTGATAAGGAAATTACACAGGTTCCTCTTTTTAAAGATGAAGTTAAAGGAATTGAAAAGTTAACTAAATTCTCAGAATTCCTCTATGAAGATAGAGAAAACGATGAAGTAGAGCAAAAGGCTATTCAGTTATAAATAAGTTTATTTTTAAAAACAATACTTATTTTTATTTATTTTTAATTATTTTTATTTTAAATTATTTATTTTTAGTTTTTTTACTTTTTTAACTTATTTTTATCAATTTATAAATTATAATTAAATATTTAAAAATAGTATATGCTTTATTTATTTTAGACAAGTTTTTTATTATCAATAGTTAAAACTATAACTATGAATGAAAAAAGAGAAAAGTGGATAAGGTATGGAGTAGCTATTTTCTTTTTAATGATTTTACTTTTCGGTTCAGTTGCTATTATATTTTTATATACTTCTTTTAGGCTATTTTAAAATCATTTAGCGGATATAACCATAACGCACATATAGGTAAATTCAGACTCACTAATTTCTTTAAGGCTTGCTTCCACTACTCTTTCATCTGGATAACTTAGTCTTTCACAAACTATTACTTTTCTATCCGGATTAACATCATTATCTATTAAAAATTGAGCCATATCCTTAACTTTTCTTGATGGAAGTGCTATGGTTTCTTTTCCATTATCTATTATAGGCAGTATTTCTTCAATATTTTCTCTTCCATGAAATGTCATAATATTTGCCTTATCCCATGGGATTTGGGATTTAGCAGATGCTAGTTGAAGGGAACTAATACCTGGAATAATTTCAATATTATTTAAGTCAAAGTCTTTTTCTTTGGATATTTCAAGTATTGGACTTAAAAGTCCTGAAAAACCAGGATCTCCTGTTGAAAGTAAGGCTACAGTTTTTCCACTTTTTGCAATATCTACACTTTCTTCAAGGTTTCCATGTAAGTTTTTTACATTAAATTCCTTAACTTCCTTTATATCATCAAATAAATCTATAGCTCTTTTACTTCCAATAACAATATCTGCAGATTTAACAGTTTCTACAGCCTTGTATGTTAAATATTCTTTAGCTCCAGGTCCAATACCTACAATATACAATTTTGACATTTAATCTACCTATTAATTAATTTAGAAATTTTAATTATTCTCTAATTAATTTTATATCCTAAATATAATTAATAGTTTATTTTTTAAATTATTTATTTTTAAACATCCCATTTTATTCATTACTTTTTAAGGACTCAACCATATTTACCTTTTTGATTTTTCTTGAAAACATTAAATTAACTAAAATGGACAGTCCATAGGTTATTAAAAAGCTAATGATAAGGTTTACTGGATAGAGATTTATTGGGAAAAGGTAATCTTCTCCTGTTGTTGACATCATAAATTCAAGTAGAAGATATGCTGCTGGGATTGCAAGTATAAATCCGATTGTTGAAAACCACAGGTTCTGGGTGAGGAGTAATCTCCTTAAACTTGTTGAATCAAATCCAAGAACCTTTAATGTAGCCAGTTCCCTTTGAATTTCTGTAAATGATAAAAGTCCTAAATTATACAATACTACAACAGCCAGAATTACAGCAAAGAAGATTAAAACATATACCATAAGATTCATAGCTTCACTCATAGTATCCCAACCTTTCATCATATCTTCCCGTGTGGTAATACTGCTAACACCAGTGTAATTTTCATCTACATCTTCGCTAGTTAAAACAGCAGTTTCTGTATAGTTATAATCAAGATCTTCTAGGGTTTCAGGTGTCATTACAATTCCCTGGCCGAATGGTACAGTATAGATTTGTGTAATTTTTGATTTTACCCATTTCTGATTACCTGATACATGCCAGCTAATTGTATCTCCAACTTTCACATCTAAAAGTTCTGCCATTTTACTTGATATTGCAACACCGTCACTGTCAAGGTCAATATAATTTCGTTTATCATCTGTTAGTTTATAGAGATCTGTTTCATTTAATACTGTTAGGGAGGCTACTTTTTTCTTTTTTTATACTTTATTTCAATAGAATCCTCCATTATACCTTCACCATCCGTATCATCAATAATGGAGGATATTTCAGATGAGGTAATATTATCTTCAAGGTTTAATTTAGTATTATAATGGTAAATGTCTTCATATTGCCAGTCGGATACATCTTCAAGTGAGTCATACATACCAAAAGCAGACATAACAAGAAGTGCACATGCAAATACTCCAAATATTGACATTACAGCCCGAACTTTATTTCTTTTTGCATCTCTATAATTCCATCTTGAATTAAAACCTAGTCTCTTCCATAGTGGAGTTTTTTCAATTAGCCCGGAGCTGACTACCTTAGGTGCTTTTGGTTTAATTGAATCAGCAGGATTTTCCTTATTAATACTTCTAATTGAGATATAACTTACAAGTGTAGAGAATACAACTATTAGAATTGCCACAATAAAGAATTTATTGCTGTATGCAGGATGCCAGCTTGGAAGTGAATACATGGCACTCATACTCGGATAGAATAAATATGGTACAGTCATAGGTCCAAGAATAAGTCCAAGAACAGCACCTAATGCAGATAAGAACAGTCCATAAGAAAGGTAATGGAATATGATAGAGCTATTTTTATAACCCATAGCTTTTAGAGTACCGATTTGTGTTCTTTGACTTGCAATAAGTCTTGACATTGTTGTAAGTAAGGTTAGAAGTGCAACAAGAACAAATATTATTGGGAATATTCCTGAAAACATTTCATGCTGGTCTATTTCTTCTTGAAGTTGACGGACTCCTAGATTGTTTTCACGTGCTATAAACTGATTATAATTATCAGATCCTATTGCATCATCAATCTTAGATTGGAACGAGCTGCCTATTGGACTGGAGTATCTGTCAACGGTAATTGTGTTATATACTAATGGAAAGTCTACTGCCTCAGATGAGATATATCCATATCCGACCTGACTAAAATCAGGTACTAGACTTCCTTCCTGATTATAGTAAACATATTCTGGAGAGTATATTTTTCCCCGGACAGTTTTTGTTATTTCCATTCCATTAACTTTTAAGGTTAGATTATCTCCAATATCTAAGTTTCGTCCATCTGCAAAACGTTTATCAATCCATATTCCATCTTTGTCGCTACTGTTAAATGGTTCACCTTCAAATACATGGAACTTACTAATTGTATTGTTACTTTCTAAAATATGCAGTGTAATATCAGGGTCTGATGAATAGTTAGCTACTGTCGGTATAATCATCTCTCTTTTTGCATCTTTAACCTCATTTAAATCCTTAATGTCATTTAGATTACCCTCACTAAAGCTATCTCCATATATCCATCCATCTGCAAGATTTGTATCATTATAATAATTGTCCTTTACATTGATTATTCCTGTAACTTCACCACAAATTCCTGTAAAAACATACACTCCTAAAAAGGCCATTAGAAAGATTGATAAAAACTGTATCTTATGATCTTTTATATCACGTAGCATTTTCTTAAATAGCATTTTCATATAATCACTCTACACATTCTACCATTCTATTTCATTAATATCCAATGGACTTTCATTTATGGTTATTTCTTCGATTTTTCCATTTTTAATACGAATCAGTTTATCAGCAGCATCTTTTAATTTAGAATTATGTGTTACTATAACAACTGTGGTATTTTTTTCATGACACATATTTTGAAGTAGGGATAAAATCAGCACTCCTGTATTAGAGTCAAGTGCCCCTGTAGGCTCATCACATAATAACATTGCAGGTTCTTTTGCAAGAGCCCTTGCAATTGAAACTCTTTGCTGTTCACCACCAGATAACTGGGAAGGGAATTGATTGTCATGACCTTTAAGACCAACAGATTCTAATATTTTGCTGCCGTCTATGTCTTTGCCGGTAATGTCTTTCATAAGTTCAATATTTTCACGTGATGTTAAGTTTGGGATTAAGTTATAAAACTGGAAAATAAATCCTACACTTTTTGCTCTGTATTTTGTTAACTCTTTGTCATTATAATCTACAATATTTTCACCGTCTACTATTATTTTTCCACTTGTTGCTGTATCTAATCCTCCAAGCAGATTTAGTAGTGTGGATTTTCCAGCACCTGATGGACCGAGTATTACTACAAATTCGCCCTTGTCTATTTTTAAGCTTAAATTATCTAATGCTTTTAGTACATGTTCTCCACTTACATATTCTCTTGATAAATTTTGAAATTCTATCATTGTTGTCATTTTATCCCGAATTAAAGGTTTTTAAATAATATTTGTTTATATAAATTTAAAATTAGTTGAAAAATCAGTTTTTAAAATTAATAAACTAAGTATATAATTCATCATATATTAATATTTAGGTATTCCTAAAAATACAATTATATTTTTATACATGCCTAATTAAATTTTAATCAAGAAAAAATAAGTCTTAAAATTAATATATGTGCATAAAAAAGGTGTAAAATAGTATATTAATGATATTTTAAATTAAATATTAAATTAGAACAATATAGATTGAATTTTATCATTTTGGCTGATTTTTTCATATTCCATTAAATTTAATATCCACTTTATCCAGGAACTTGCAGATTGCGCTCTTCGTTTTAAGGTAACATCGGAATTTAGATTATATAGTTTATTTGTTTTAAATATATGAAAAATTTCATCAGTTGTAGGCATTCTTTCATTATCTAAAAAAAATCTAAACAAATCGTGGAAGGGTTTATGTCTCAGAATTAATGATACAATGGCTAAATATCTTTGCTTTATGTCTAATGAAAATATTCCTATACCTATTTGGTTTAAAGAAATATTTGTTGTACTTTCGTTATTTATTATTCCTAAATATTTTCCCGCAGCAACATTAAAATTATAATGCCTAGGCTTTATATCAAACATGCTCATAATTTGTTCTTTACTTAAAGATTCATGTTGATATAACTTTTCACAAATTCCTATAAATCTTTCGAAATTATCTACTTGGGGAAATGGAATTTTAGGTTCTTTAATAATTGGTACAGATTTAAAAATAGATACAATTTCATCTAAACTAATAATAACTTTTTGATTAGTTATTAGATTATAATATTCATCATTGTTTAGAAATATGGAAGTATTATCAAGAAAGATTTTTTCTCCCTTGTCATTTACTAAATACCCATGTAAAAAGTATTTCTTCTGCTCTGGGCTTATTTTATCATTTTTTATTTCTTTTAAAGAATAGGATTGTTGAGTCATTGTATTACCTTAATATTTTAAGAAAATTTTTTTATTCATAAATCCATACTTTCAATTTTTTTAATAATTCTATCATCTTTATTATTTTTAATAATCATTAACCTTAATTTTTCTATAAAATCATCTTCATTACCCACATATTCTTTTTCAAGAAAATTTAATCCTCCATTTCCGTACTGTTCTGAAACATCGAAGATTTCAGAGCTATCTTCAGCTAATACATGTATTCCTTTTTCAGATTCTGTTATGGCTAATGCATTTATTAAAGAAGTTAAATTTTTTCCAAAGTTTTCGGAATTTACAAAAGCATTTTTTGTTTGTATTGGAAGTTTGGTTTTTTTCATGTATCCATAAGCTAATGCTAATGTAAAAATATCTTTTAAATTCTTTTTATTTAAAGGTCCTGAACGTTCTATTAAATTTTTATATTTTATATCTGTATTTTTTTCACGATTTAATCTATTTGCAACTGTTGTTGTAGTTTTAGTCATGTTTAACAATCTCCGTTTTGTCTTCATCAGGTTTTAATTCATATTCGTCCACAATATTTTTTATCATATTCGCTCTGACCTCATTTGTATATTGACTATCTGTAAATAAGAAAACTATCTGTTTTTTCTTAGTAAAATCATGTAAATCACTTATAAAATCGATTCTTTTTCCTTTATCTAATTTTTCAAAAGGGGCATCAATTATTAACGGAATTTCAAATCCACTTAAACTGTGTAATGCCATCATAAATGATAATGCTAATAAATTTTCTTCACCATCAGATAAATCACCAGGTGTTACTTTTCTACCAGAATTTTTAGTAATTTTAATCTGATAATCTTTTTCAAGAGTCACATCCGTATATTTTCCATATTGCCAGTCAATTCCAATGAATTGTTCTCTAATTCTGTCATTAATTTTAACACGAATATGTCTTTGAACATTATTTTTCAAATCACTTATTGTTCCTTTTACTTCTTCGCAGAATTTGATTTTATCATTTAGAATTTTTAATTCTCCTTTAAGATCTTCAAATTCATCTCTTTCTTTTTTTAATTTTTTAATATCATTATCTAAATCTGAGATTTCAGAACTTAATGTAATATTTTTATTTCTTAAGTTTTCAGAGGTCTCTTTATTTTTTTGAAGTTCTTTTTCATATGTTTCTATTTCATCTATGTTTATAAATTCTTTAGAAATTGATTCAATATTATTTTCTAAGACTTTTGTTCTGTCCTTATTAATTTTAATAGTCTCTCTAATGGATTCTATTTTTGGAAGATCTTTTAGTCTCTTTATAACCTCTTTTATATTATAATAGTCTTTATAAAAGGTTTCACTTTTAACTCCGCTAGTTCCTTTTAATCTTTTTTGAAGTTCTTCTATACATTCGGGGTGGTTTTCTAATTTAGTACCACAAATACAATAACCGTCTTCTAAAATATCATTTAATAAATCTCTTTCAATTTCAGGGGGAGCAGTTTTCTTTTCTCTAGCTTCGTCTGCAATTTCAATTGACTCAGTTAATTCATCAAATAAAACAGTCAAAGGGAATAATTCTAGAATGAGGGATTCATATTTTTTATTATCCTCTTGTATAGTTTCTTTCACTGTTTTTAGTTCAGATTCTAATTTCTTTCTTTGTTTATTTTGTTTTTTTACATATTCAGAATCGGCTTTTTCAAGTTCTTTTTCATATTTATTAACATTTTTTATAGCTATATCTATTTGAGTGTGATTTTCTTCAATTTGATTTTTTTTATTTGTTTTTTCTTCCATTTTTTCTTCAATTAATTTATTGAAATTTTTGTTTCCTTTCGGATTTTTTTTATTAAAACGATTATTAAGAGTAGTGTGAGTTCCTCTCAAATGATTTTCAACATTATTTATTAAATCAATTTGGGAAATTTGTTCAATAGAATTTTTTAAACTTAATTCGGAATCTTCTTCAAAATAATTAGCTAATGTTGCACCATTAAAAAAGAAATATTGAAACATGTCCTGAGGAATTCTATTTTCAATTTCTAATTCAGCTAAATCATCTTCTTTTACATCTTCATCAATATCTACGATTAATTCACTATCATATGATGATTGCCAATCAGCGTTGCTCCATTTTTGGAAATTTAGTTTCCTTGTAATAGTAAAATACTTCACGATAGGTTCTTCATGCTCATTTTCTTCAAAATATTTAAATCTTATTTTTACTTTAACTAAAACTTCAGCATTTGTATAACCCTCTTCTTCAGCTTCACTTGCAGCTTTTAGATTATATAATGGTTCAGATTTGTCTCTTACATCATGAAGTTCCTTACCATATAAACACCATGTAAAAGCATTTACAAGTGAAGTTTTCCCACTACCATTATTAGCTAGGATAATTGTCAAATTTTTATCAGAAGAATATCCAAAATCAATTTTCTGAGTACCATAAAATGGCCTAAAATTTGTTATTTCAATAAAATCTAGAAACATTTTAATCCTCCATTGATGATTCAATCATCTGTTCATAGGTTGCTTTATAATGATAATTGTCAGGATAATTTAATTCATATAAAATTGCGTTTATAAAAAAGTTTTTAATTTTTTCATCATAATCTGAATTTTCAATATATTCAATTATTTCTAAACTATCGTAACTCATTTAAGTTCCTCCCATTTTGCAATAAATCGTTTACTACATTCTGCATAATTATAAGCTAAATTAGCATATTCGTCATAACGTAATTGTTCATTTTTAAGTATTCTTTTAATATAATCTGGTTCATTTTTTATTTTTGGAAATACAATTAAATCATAAATATCTGCACTGTCTTTTCCAGGACTTTTTCTTAAAACCCTCCCTCTTCTTTGAACATGTTGCCTTGAATTTAATGTACTGGCCATAAGTATGGCTGTTTTTGTAGATGGTACATCCACTCCTTCATCTAAACATTTTATTCCAATTAAAACTTGATAATGTCCCTTTGCGAATAATTCTAATATGCGATCACGTTCTGATTTTCCATTAATTTTTTTAGTACTTTCTTCACCAGTAAATTTATGATTAGAAATGCCTAATTCATCCAAATATCTTCTTATTTCACCAATTTGGCTTTCTGTACAATAAATAATTAAATCTTTAATATCTTGATGGGTTCTTAAAAATTTTTTTAGAAAAGACATTTTTTCTTCAGCATTATTGATAATATTTCTACGTTTCCTTTGATATTTTCTAAGTGTTATCTCTTCTCGTGGTTTTAATTCCTTTTTTCCAAGATATAAAGACATTTTATGAGTATATTCTATATAGTCGTTTAATTCTTCATTATTTAAATCAATAAATTCTGGATGATAATTGTATTTTGTTAAAAAACCATTATCGATAGCTTTCTTTAAGTCATAATTATAGGTAATACCTCCAAAATAGTTATAAACCAAATCTGTCCTTTCAAAATCATCTTTTATTTCGGGAGTTGCACTTAATCCTAAACGATAATCATATTTATCTGCAATAAGGCCCTTTCTAAAATCAGTTGATCCAACACCATGGACTTCATCTACTATGAGTAATATTTCTCCATCGTAAAATTTGATTTTGTCAATAAATTTTTCCTTGGAAAAACTGTTAAAAGTACTAAAAACTATTAATTTTTTCATAAGTCCAGATTCTAAGTCTCCAATATAAGATAAAAATTCAGAAGACCAATTAGGATTATCTCCATAGGCATGTAGGATTTCTCCTTTATATTCAAAATTTTCTAAATTTTGTTCCCATTGGCTTATTAAATGTTTTTGAGGACATATTATAACAGTCATTAATTGTGTTTTCTCACTGGATAATTTATCAAAACAAGATAAAGCAGTAAATGTTTTACCAGTACCAGTAGCCATACTAAAAATACCTCTCATGTCATTTTCTAACCATGAGTTTAATGCTGTCTTCTGGTAATCTCTAAGTTTTGGTTTTTTATTTAATGGAAGTTCATACAATTCTTTTTTAGATTTAGGTGCTATTTCAATCAATTTATTTTTTGTTGCTTTTGGAACATCAAAGATGGCTAATGAAGGATCTGATCCATTCCAAAAGTTTTCAAAATCTTTTTTATCATCATCCATATATTCAGGAGTTCTCCAACTAAAAAATACTTTCAATGATTCAATATTATTTCTCCAACCATAAGCTGTTTCATTTACAGATCCATTAAAAAGTAGTGAGTCTCCACATTCATCATACATAATACCAATTTTAGAATGTAACATTCCATTAGAAAAAGAACCATCACTTTTTTTATTAATACCGATTTTTATTTCTAAAAATCCATTTGCAATCATCCATCCAAGAACTTTCACGTGATTTTTTACTATTTCATCTTCAATTGAATTATATTCATTTAGGAATTTTTTATCAATTATATGTTTTAGTTCCTTAGAATTATTAATGGATTTTAAATCATCTTCATCAAGTTGGGCACCACAAATTAATCTCATATGGCCATTATTTTTAATAAATTTATCAATACCTCTAGCAGCAACAGCTAAACTAGTAGAATTAAAAAAACCAGATATCCGATCATAACGATTAGATTCGGATAAAACTTTATTATAAAATTCGTTAACAATATCTGAATTAGCAGAATTATAACTAGGGCTAATCTCAGATTCTATTTCTTTAAATGACATAACCCAACCTTTTTTATAATCTGTAATTTAAAAATTACGAAAATTACAATTTCCCCAACTATTTAATTTTAATTTTTGTTTATAAAATAATATAAATATTACTAAAATGTTTTTAAATTTAATTTTTAGAATAACTATTAAATATTTTTTAAAAAGTGGGATTAATAAAAAAAATTAACAGGTTTTATAAGATTTAAATCATTATTGAGATAATATTATTTAAGAATAGATCTAAATTCAAAAAGATCATAAAGATCTGATCTATTAACTAAAATTATTTAAATAATATATGAATTAAGGATTAGATCTTTTAGAAAAAATTAATATTATGTTCAATATTAAATCTATTTAATTAATAATTATTTTAAAATTAAACAAATTTTAAACAATATAGTAAAAAATAATTTTATTTATTATATTTTGTTCAGTTTTTAGTTATGATCCAATTTTTAAATGTTTTAAAATAAGATCGAAAATATTAAATAAAATTAAGTAATATATAATTTTGTTAATATGGGGGTTTAATAATGTTTGAAGATTGGATTACTGATAATGTTAAAAATGTTTTATTAGTAGAACCTAACTTCCCAATTCCTGGAAAAAGTAGAAATCATTCTAATTTTTTACCAATCGGACTATTAAAAATTGCTTCCTACTTAAGGGAAAAAAATATTAATATTCAATTAATTCGGTTTGAAGAACCTAAAGAAACAATTGATTATAATCAATCAACATTAGTTTTTGACAAAAAAGAGGAAGGGGAAGAATCATTCAAACCAGATTTAATATGTGTAACATCTATTTTTACTTACTGGTCTAAATATGTTAAAAGTGCAGTACAGTTTTATAAACACAAATTTAGTGATGTTCCAATAATAGTGGGAGGAATTTATGCTTCACTGATGCCTGATCATTGTAAAAAATATACTGGCTGTGATGATGTAATTCTTGGAACAATAGATGAAGCGGAAAAATTAATACCTGCATATGATTTAGTTGATGTTGATTATCAGATTATACACACAACAAGAGGGTGTATTCGTAAATGTGGTTTTTGTGGAACCTACATTATTGAACCAGAATGGTTATGTAAAAAAAGTATAAAAGATGAAATAATCAAAAAAAAGATAATCTTTTATGATAATAATCTTTTAGCAAATGCTTATATTGAAAATATTTTGGATGAACTTATTGAACTTAAAAAAGAGAAAAAAATAAGTTATTTAGAATCACAATCTGGTTTTGACGGCCGTATTTTATTAAAAAACCCCGGACTAGCTAAAAAATTAAAGGATGCAGGTTTTAAAAATCCTAAAATTGCATGGGATCATGGTGTAAAACAAGCTAGATTTATCAAAAAACAAATTGATATTTTGGTAGATGCAGGATTTCAAGAAAAAGAAATCAGTATTTTCATGATTTACAATTATGAGTTAGATTATGAAGAAATGGAAGAAAAAAGAGTAAATTGTGCTAATTGGGGAGTTCAAATAACTGATTGTCGTTATAGGCCATTAGACCAAACATTTGATGAGTATAATCCGAGTAAACACAAAGGTCAGACAAATAAAGATTATCATATTAATGATAACTGGACAGACCAAAAAATTAGAAAATTTAGAAGAAATATTCGAAGACATAATATTTGTATGAGGCATGATGTAGATTATCATTCCACACTTATGGAGAGGAAAAAAATTCCTCAAGAAGATGCTAAAAAATTTAGGGAAATGAATTATGAGCAAGTAAAAGATAAGTTACCTGATGCCTGGACGCCGAATATCTTCCATGATGCTGATGAACAAGATTATTTTAAAATGAAGAAAAAGAATTAGAACTTTTTACCAAGTTCATAAGCTTCTTTTAAAACATCTTCTTTTTCTTTAACATCCCCTGGCATTTTCACATCACCAACATCTAAAGCTCCAATAAATTCCATTTCTGTATTGTTTTTAAATGGTTGTGCAATAGTTAGCTGAAGATAAGCATCATAATCACCAGGATAAGCGTGAGTTAAAACAAGTGCAGCTTTTGCATCTTTTGAAAAACTTTTTTCAGGATTGTTAAAAATACTATAGAACCTGTCTACAATAGTTTTAGCCTGTGCAGACATTTGACCAAAGTAAATTGGACTTGCTAAAATAACCCCTGCACCATCTGCTAATTGGTCTATAATTTCTGCTCCATCATCAGTGTATATACAGTCTTTACCTCTTCTGCATGCTTCACAGCCTTTACATGGAGCAACATCTAAATCTTGAATAATGTATTTAATTACTTCATGACCATTTTCCTCTGCCCCTCTAGCTATTTCATCTACAATTATCTCACAATTACTCCTCTTACGAGGACTACCAATTAAAGCTAAAATTTTCATAATTATCTACCAAAATCAATTTTTATAAGTTTTAGTTTAGATATATTGACCTATATCAACTATAATTAATTATTAAACTATATTATATAGTTTTATTTATTTAATTTTTCATTTGAATATATTTTCTAAAATTAAGTTAGTATTTAAATAAAATTATTCAATTTTATAAGTCTACAAATAATCTAAACCAATTAGATTAATCTCATTGAAATTTTTAAATTCTTTATCAAAGCTCACTAAGTCAGTAATATTTGATTCTTCCATGGTTAGAATAATACTTGAATCAGTGAAACTTAATTTTGTTTTTTTACTCTTGGGTCCAACAGTTCTTTTGAAAATATCAAATGTTTTTGCAGTATAGTTGAAAATATTATATTCATCTAATATTTCAAAACTATCAATCAGACCATAGTATGTTTCTTCAGCAGCATCAATGTTAATTTTTCTACCAGTTAATGTTAGAACTTCATTTAAAACGTTATTGTTAATGTAACAGTCTTGTGAGAGAATATTTTCTCTTTCTTCTAATATTAAAGCATTTTTATGTAATTCATCATTTGAATTAATATATCCTAATATAAATGAAGTATCCAGGAAAAATTTTCTCATTCGTATAAACTCCTTTTTAATTCTACTGCATTGGTTTTTTTATCAGATTTAAAGGTGCCAGCTAAATTTTTAAAGTTTCTTTTTTTTCTAAAATTTATTTCCGGGTTTCCTGCATCATTGATAGACCATTCTACAACAGTATCATGGTCAATATTATAATTTTTCCTTATTTCTTTTGGAATTGTGGTTTGATAATTGCTTTGAATTTTACTTGTGGCCAATATATGCATTTTTTTCACCTCTAGAAAATATTAATTTTATCTTATCTATGATATTATTTATAACTCTGATAATATAATTTTATCGGAAAAAATTATTTTATTTTAAGAAGTGCTAAAATTTTTAAATTAATTCTTCATTAACATATGGAGTGCTAAAATTTTAGAATTAATTCATCATCATTAAATTATACTTACACTAAATTTAATTAAGAATATTAAAAATTAATCTAAATTAAAATATATTTTAAAGACCATATAAGTATTACAATAATCGGATGACTACTAATTATATATACTTATAAAAATGAAATTAGTAATTAGTTATAAATTTTTATGAGATGCTCACTCATAAATTTCACTATAAAATCTTTATTAATAATTTTTAATAAATATAATAAGTGTAATTTAATTTTAAATTAGGTGTTTTTTATTAAAACCTATTGATTTTAGTTTATATTATTTACAATAATTCAATTTTATTATTTACGTGATATTATGTTACAGATTGCTGTTACAGGAAAACCAAATGTTGGAAAATCATCATTCTTTAATTCAGCTACTGCATCTAAGGTGGAGATGGCTAATTATCCATTTACAACTATTGATGCTAATATTGCTATTGGTCATGTAATTGACACATGTCCATGTAAGGAACTTGATGTAGTTTGTAATCCTAGAAATTCCGAGTGTAGAGATGGTAAAAGAATTATACCTGTTGAACTTATTGATGTTGCAGGATTAGTTCCAGGTGCACATGAAGGTAAAGGATTAGGAAATAAATTTTTAGATGATTTAATGCAGGCTAAAGTTTTAATCCATGTTCTTGATGCATCAGGTTCAACAGATGCAGAAGGAAATCCGGTTGAAGCAGGCTCATATGATCCATTAGATGATATTGATTTTATGGAAAAGGAAATTGTAATGTGGTTATATGGAATATTAAGTAAAAATTGGGTTAGACTTACACGTAAAATAGGTGCAGAACATTTGGATGTTGCAAAAGTAATATACGAACAATTATCCGGTACTGGTATAACTGTTGAGGATGTTATTGAAGCAAAAAGAAAAATCGAACCTGATTATAATAAGTGGGAAGAAGAGGATTTAATTGAACTTACAAGAAACATCCTGCATATATCTAAACCAATGATTATTGTTGCAAATAAGGCAGATTTACCTAGTTCTGCAGAGAACATTAAAAGATTACAGGAAAAATATCCTTATGTTATTCCATGTTCTGCTGAAAGTGAACTTGCACTTGTAAGGGCATCTGAAGGTGGTTTAATTAATTATACATCAGGAGATTCAAAGTTTGAATTAGCAGATGAAGATAAATTAAACAAAAACCAGAAATTAGCTCTTGAATATATTCAGAAAAATATTTTAGATGTTTATGGAAGTACAGGTATTCAAAAAGCACTTAATACAGCTATTTTTGATTTATTGGATATGATTACAGTTTACCCTGTGTCTGATGAACATAAGTATACAGATCAAAAGGGTAATGTTCTTCCAGATGCAATTCTAATTAAAAACGGTTCTACTCCACATGACTTGGCTTATGTGATTCACTCTGATATTGGTGATAAGTTCTTATATGCTATTGATGCACGTAAGAATATGAGAATATCCAGTGATTATGAGTTAGTTAATGGAGATATAATTAGTATTGTAACTACATAACTTTTTTATTTTTTTTATTTTATTTTATTTTTTATTTGATTAAATTCTTCTTTATTTTAATTGATTATTTTTTTAAAAACTTTAATTCTTATTATTTTTTTTAATTATTGACTTTTATTCTTTATTTTGTAGTTCTAATTTAAATTTGCCTATTTTATAAATTAATTTTTTTCAAATTTTACACTTGAAATCCACCTATATAAATAGTATACAATATTTTTTTCAAGTGAAATTTTTATAAAATAATTATCAAATAATTAAATATAATTATTAAATATTAATTTATTATTGAAATATAAGGATAAAAACTGAATTTTAGTAAATTTTATTTATCAGGTGATAAAAATGATGCATCCACGTCCAAGTCCTATTGCTGCTTCATTATATACATTAAGAGATATGTATGTTGATGTAATAATAATGCATGGCCCTAAGGGCTGTTGTTTTAGAACAAGTAGACTTCTTGAAAGTGATGGAGTAAGGGTTGTTACAACAGGTATGAGTGAAAACGATTTTATTTTAGGTGCAAGTGATAAGTTAGAAGAGGCAATCATAGAAGCATATGAAAAGTTTCATCCTAAACTTATGGGAATTGTTGGAACATGTGCAAGTATGATTATTGGTGAAGACTTAGAAGCTGCAATAGAAAATGTAGATTTAGACTGTAAAATCATACCGGTTGAAACTCATGCAGGATTAGGTGAAGGAGACAATACAGAAGGTGCAATTTTAGTACTTAAACGTGCTGTTGAATATGGAGTAATCCCTGAAGAGGAAGCATTAAGACAAATTACAATGTTAGAGATGGCAACAAAAGTTGAAAAAACCAGAGGAATGGCTCAGGGAAAATATATAAAACCTAATTTCGGAGACAGTAAAGAGAAAATAGCATCAATAATCGTTAAAAGTATTAAAGAAAATAAAAAAGTTGCTTTTGTCTTAAACGTTAAAAAAGAAACTTCATATCTTTTTGCAGATATTTTAAACTTTGATTATAAAAAAATAAACCCTGATAATAAACCATTATTCATTGGAAACTTATCAGATGATATAGGATTACCTAGAATTCGCCAACATGCAAAAAATGTAAAAAGAGATTTACAGGAACAATCGGATGTTGAATTTGACTATATTACAGGCGGACTTGATGAGTATCCGATTACAGCAGACAATGCTCTTGAAATATTAAAAAATACAAAACCTGATTTAGTTGTAGTGGTAGGAGTACCACATGCACTTAAAATTGAAGAACTTGAAACTGAGTCAATTGCTGTAACTGACGGGCCAAGACTTGTAGAGGCATTAAGAGATGATGGATTTACACATGTTGTTGCAGAACTTGATGCTCATTCTAAAACACTTGGTGTAGATACTATTGTTGATGCTGAGTTTGGTATGATGATTCGCTCAGTAATCGATTGGGAAAATGATAAATAGTTTGCTAATTGATTGGGAAAATGATAAATAAATTTTGATGATATTATGATTACAATTATTGATTATAAAAGTGGAAATATTAGAAGTATTTCCAACGGTTTTAAAAAAATTGGAGTAGATGTAGAACTAACAGACGATCCTGAAAAAATTTCATCTGCTAAATACTTGGTTTTACCTGGTGTCGGTTCATTTGGCTCTGCAATGGAAAATATTACTCCCTTTAAAGATGTAATACATGAGTATATTGATGAAGGCAAACCATTTTTAGGAATATGTTTGGGTATGCAGGTATTACTTTCAAGTAGTGATGAATCACCAGATGTTAAGGGTCTCGATATTTTCAAAGGCCATGTGAGAAAACTTCCTGAAGGTCGTAAAATACCACATATGG
>CAYQMW010000006.1:22480-27388 GCA_964418715.1 uncultured Methanobrevibacter sp.
TGGAATAAGTTGAATCTTGTAAACCCATGTCCAATTTTAGAAGGTCTTGATGGTAAGTATTTCTATTTTGTACACTCATATTATGCTGATACAGAAGATGAAAATGTTGTTGTAGCAACTACTGATTATGGTTTTGATGTTAATGCAGCACTCCATCAGGATAATGTTTATGCAACCCAGTTTCACCCTGAAAAAAGTGGTGAAGCAGGCTTAAAGATACTTAAAAACTTTGTAAATTTGGAAAAATAGTAATTTTTTCTTAAATTTATTTTTCTATTCTAATTTCAAAAATTTTTTTAAAATAACTGACTTATTTTTAAATGTGAAATAATATTAATTTTTTAAACATAATCTTTATTAGATTTAAAATTATATCTTAAAATGATATTAATTATTAAAAAAATTCAATTTAAAATTTATTTTGTTTAAAAATGGTTTTTACCATTAAAATTATTTTATTATTAAAATTAATTTATAAAATTAGTATAATATTAATCGAGTGATTATTCCCGGTGTATTTATGGATATTGAAGGATTTGTAAGGCGTCAAATAGATGCTATTGATGAAGAGGATTTAAGAGAACTTTTAGCTATTAGGATTAAGGAGTATAAGGATATAGATGATGAAACTTCCAAGTTAATGGCTCAAAGTGTTATTGATGAAGTTTCTACAACACTTAAAGTTAAAACCAGTGATGATGAATTTTTAAAAGAAATAACTGAAGCTCCAAAAGCAAATGTTACAATGGGTAAGATGGGTGTAGGTTCCCGTGGAGCAGGTGATTTCTTTGTACATAGAAGAATTGCAGAAATTGTATCAAGTACTAATGTCTCATCAGAAGTTAATCCTCAGGCTCAGGATGATGGTGGGGTAGTTAAAGTACCATCAGAAAATAATGATCTTTATATTACAACTGCTGTTGATGGTGTCCACTCAAGACTTAGTGATTATCCATTTTTAGGCGGTTTCCATGTTACACGTGCAACTTTAAGAGATGTATGTGTTATGGGTGCAAATCCTGTATCAATTTTAAGTGATCTTCACCTTGCAGATGATGGTGATGTAGGTAAATTATTTGACTTTACAGCGGGAGTATGTACTGTATGTGAACTTTTAGATGTTCCACTTGTTGCAGGCAGTACCTTACGTGTAGGTGGAGACATGGTTATTGGGGACAGACTCGTTAGTGCTGTTGGAAGTGTAGGTGTATCTCCATATCCTCCAACTGCAAGAAAAGGTGCAACTGATGGAGATATAATTTTAATGACTGAAGGTGCAGGTGGAGGAACAATTACAACAACTGCATTGTATAACGGTTATTTTGATGTTGTATGGGACACTTTAAATGTAAGTTTTATTAAGGCATCTAATGCATTATTTAACAGTGACCTTGTAAAGGATATTCATGCTATGACTGATGTTACAAATGGGGGTCTTCGTGGAGATGCTCATGAAATCTCACAGACTACTGGTGTAGGTCTTGAATTTAATCATGAAAAAATCAGGTCTCTTGTATCAGGTAATGTTCTTAATATGCTTGAGGATTTGGATATTGATCCATTAGGAGTTTCAACTGACTCACTGATGTTAATTGTACCTCCTGAAGTATCAGATAATGTTGTAAAAGCAGTATCAGATGTAGGTGTTAAAATAGACCAAATTGGTGTAGTAGACAATCAGGGTACACCAAGAATTATTGAAGAAGACGGCAGTGAAACTATTTTAATACCAGAATTCAGGGAAGCGGCTTATACTAAAATTAAAAAATTAGTAGGGGACACAACTCCTGAGGACTTTGAGATTATGAAAGAAAAAGTCCAAAAGGCTGCTAATGAATCTATACGCAAAAAAGAAAAAGTAATTGATTATATTTTAAATAATTCTAATTAATTTAAATTATTTTAACAATTCTATTTTAAATTTTCAAATTATTCTATAATTTAAAATTTTAAAATGATTTTAACTTGTTTAATAATTTTCAATAAAACCTTATTTTTCAGTTTTAATTTATTTAATTAACAAAGTAATGGTTATGTTAAATTTAGATAAAATAAATAAAGATAGTGGTGGAATTTATACTATAACAGATGGAATTATAGCTATTTTGCTCATTTTTATTGTTTTTATGGCTTTTAATTCTATGATTAATCTTGATGTGGTAAATGATAATCACCAAGTATTAAGTGATTATGAACTTTCACAGGATTTAATGGAAGTTTTATCAAGCACTTCAGATGATGAAAGTCTAAATCACATATACTATATTTTAAAATCCAATAACAATTCTCAACAGGCAAATATTCAAGCTTCAAATATATTAAGTTCATTTTTTGATAAAACGATACCTGATAAAAATTATGTATTTAAGGTAAACAATCAGGTATTAGTTTCAAGAGGAAGTTTAGATCAAACTAATAACTATAATACTGTAAAAAGAAGAGTAGGTGATTATACCTTTTCTCTTTTAGTTTATAGTTAATTTTGTCCTTTAGAACTTGCAATAAATTTTATCTTTCAGCAAATAATCTTAAAGATAGTTTCTAAGACATTTGCTTTTAATAAAATTTATTATTTGCTTAATTAGTTTTATTTGTTTTAAATAAATCTAATTTTTGTTTTCTTATTTGAAGCTTTATAGTACTTATTACCTGCAAAACTGATTAATGTTGTAAATATACCTCTTTTTGCAAACTTATCTAATTTAAAAGTTGCTTGACCTTTATTATTAGTTTTAGCGGTATAAGTCTTTCTATTAATCTTAAGACGGACTTTTATATTTTTTATGCCTTGATTTTTATTATTTTTTAAAATAATTGCATATCTTTTAGCTTTTAATTTAAGTTTAAATATTTTATTTTTGGCAATTATTTTGCTTGCAGCTTTATTAATTGTTATTTTTGAATTTAGTGATGACTTTTCATAATTTGTATTTCCGTTGAATTTTATGGAAATCTTATAAGTATTTGGAGCTAGTCCTGTTATCTTAATCTGTCCGTTGTTATTGGTTGTTTTTGTGTAAGTTTTACCACCGATAATATAAGTAACTTTCATATTTTTAATAATTTTATTATTTTTGTCTTTTAATGTTATAATTGGATATTTACCAGTATTATAAGTGGTTTTAACATTAGATAGACTTAATTTAGTCTCTAATTTTATTGAAATATTTCCGATTTTTTCTATATTTGTATAATAAGGACTGTCTTTATGGTAAAGTATGTATTGGTAGTTTCCATAATCTAATTTAGGATAATTTAATAAGCAAATACCGTTTATATTGGTAATATTAGTAATATTATGAATAAGTTTACTGTCCTTATATATTTCCAAAGTTATACTCTGTCCAGTACTTGTATTAAATACTGGTGAGATATCATCACTATTTATTATGCTGTTTTCACCCCAGTAGGACACATTTTTGAAAATTAAATTGGTCATATCATATGCATATATTGCATTGATTATATTGTTACCTCCAATTAATTCTGCTTTAATTCCACTTTCAGTAAAGGAATTATTTAAACTATATGATAATGCTTTATTGTTTATAAATGTTGCATTTTCAATTGAATTTGATGGGCTGCCTCTAAAGTATATTGCAGAACCTGATTTTAATGCAGTGTTATTTATGAATTCTCCAGTAATTGTATTATTGAAGGATTCAATATAGAAATATATAACTCCACCTATTCTAGCAGTGTTATTGTAAAATTTACCTTTAAATATGTTATTGCTTCCATTACCCATAAGAGTAAATACTCCTCCGGTTTCTTTTAGACCACTATTATTTTCAAAATATCCATCAAAAATGTTTCCTGTAATATTTCCTCTTACATATAAGACTCCTGCACAGTGGTCATCTGCGTGATTGTCAATATATGTTCCTGTTAGAATATTATTAATTACACTTCCTTCAGTGAAAAAGACGGCACCGGAGAAATTATCAACTTTGTTTTTCTTAGCATTACAGTTTATGGTATTGTTTAAAAGGTTTCCTTTAAAATAGATTGCTCCACCTCTTAATGCGGTATTTCCTGTTAATGTAAGATTTATAAAATTGTTAAAATTGGTTTCTCCTTCAATATAGACTGCTCCACCATGGTTATTTGCATGATTGTTAATGAAACTTACGTTTGTAAAATTTGAGTTTGATAATTTATCAAGATATATTGCTCCACCGTTATCATTAGAATAACCGTTCATAAATACAATATTTTGTAATATTATATAATTGCAGTCAGTTATTGTAAAGATTCTTGATTGGGATGATGCATCTATTTTAAAACCATTTCCTTCGATTATTATGCTTTTTGAAATGTTTATTCCATTTGTTAAATCGTTTTCATTATAATCATTGTTTAAATAAAGAGTTTCCCCTTCATGTAACTGATTAATTTTTTCTTGAAGTGTTGAAAACTTTCCGTCGTCTGTATCAATAGATACCGGTTCATTAAGGGCTGATGAGTCTAAATCATTATCTTCAGAATCTGAATTACTATCAGAGTATGATGGGATAATTACATCTGAAGTTGTGACGGTGTCTAAATCAGTTTGAAAATCAGTTTCACTAATTTTTTCATTAGTTAAATTACTATCCAATGCAGATATGGAACTTATTGAAAATAGTAAAATAACTGAAAACAAAAGAATAATACTAATATTTTTTTTAATACTAACCTCTCCTATAATTGTATAATATAAGTTAAGTAAATTATTTATTACTTTATAAGATTCAATATTTAAATTTTTTTAAATTTTTATAATCTTTAATCTAATCTTAAACAATATTTATTATATTATTCTTAAAAAAGAGGATTATTAAAAGGCAAAAAAGTCTCTTAAAAAATCATAAATCCATAATAATGAATTATTTATATTTATTATTATAGGGTCCTAGATTTTTAGTT
>CAYQMW010000007.1:0-4154 GCA_964418715.1 uncultured Methanobrevibacter sp.
ATTGGTTTTAGTATATATAAAATTTTTTTATTTTAAAAAAAGTCTTAATTTTAACTATATATAAAAATTTATTTTAAAAAAAATAGAAAGTGAAGGATAATTATCCTTCTAAGAATGCATCAGCTAATGCGGTAACACCTGCACCAGGTTCAATATCTTTACCACATTCTTTTAAGGTCATACCTAATGCTGTAAAGGTTATAGCTAATTCTTTATAATTAACTACTCCCATATGACCTATTCTGAAAATATTACCTTTAAGGTGATCTTGACCACCTGCTAATTGGATTTTGTATTTATTTAACATAGTGCCTCTAACATCACTATCAGTTAATCCTTCAGGCATTTTTACTGCTGTAACAGTACTGGAAGCACATGATTCTTCAGCAAATAAGTCAAGGCCTAATGCTTTAACAGCAGCTCTGGATGCTTTAGCATTTAAATGGTGACGTGCAACTCTGTTATCTAATCCTTCTTTTTCAATATCATTAAGAGCTTCTTCTAATCCATAGATTAATGATACGGATGGAGTATATGGAGTTTGTGCAGGGTCTTTATTTCCACTTTCTCTGTATTTTTTCATATTGAAATAATAAGTTTTAGCATCAGTTTCTTCAACTGCTTTCCATGCATCATCACTTAATGTAATTACAGCAAGTCCTGGTGGTGCTGCTAAACATTTTTGTGAACCGGTTACACAAACATCGATTCCAAATTTATCAACATCTACATAATCTCCACCAAGGGAAGATACAGTATCTACAACATATAAAGCATCATAATTTTTCATAACTTTACCAATTTCTTCAATAGGTGCAGCTACACCAGTAGATGTTTCGTTGTGTATTACACTAACTGCTTTAATATTTTCATCAGCTTCAAGTGCTGCTTCAATTGCTTCTGGAGTTACAGCTGTTCCCCATTCAACAGCTAATTCTTCAACATCAATTCCATGGGTTTTTGCAATATCTGCAAATCTCTCTCCGAATTTTCCACCAACAACACTTAAAATTTTCTCTCCTGGGCCAGCTATATTTGATATAGCTGCTTCCATTGCACCGGTTCCAGATGATGTAAGAATGTAAGATTGATTATTAGTTTTAAATACTTTAGACATTCTTTCACATGTTTCATTATATATTACTCCGAACTCATCTCCTCTGTGGTTTACAATATCTTTGGACATTGCAGCAAGTACATTTGGAGCTACATTAACAGGTCCTGGAAGCATTAATAATGTATTATCCATATATAATTTCCTCCATTAAATTCAAAAAGCTTGATAAATAAGTTTAATTTTTTTGAATTTTTTACATATTCAAGCTAATTAAATTTTTTTATTTATATAATATTAAAGTTTTTTGTTTATTCATTATTCAATTTTCTTTTAGATTTTTTAGTAATTTTATATTTTTGTCTAATTTTTATTTATTAAATTTTTTAATTTCACAATATTTACTATTTTAAAGATTATTTTTTTTAAAAAAATTATTTAAATTTATACAATAATTTTAAATTATCAACTTAAACAATATTAATTTAGGAATAATTTTTAATTTATTTAATAAATTTTATTTATATAAAATTAGAAAAATAATATTATGAAATATGCTGAATGGGAATTATGGTATGAAAGAATTTTAGATGATTTTAACTTTTTAAAAGCTGATGATGAAGACTCTGCAAAACTTTTAAATCAAATTTTACAAGAGGAAGGATTTATTACTATCGAGGAGTTAAAGTCTGATGTTGTAGACTTTAAAAATACTGATAAATTTATTGTATTTGGTGCAGGACCTTCAATTAAAAAACATATTGAAAAAATCAGAAATGATTATGATTTAAATGATTATATTTTAATTTCCGCTGATGGTGCAACAACTGCACTTTTAGAAAGTCATATTGTTCCAGATATAATAGCAACTGATCTGGATGGGAATATGGATGATATTTTAGCTGCAAACTATAGGAATGCATATATCATTGTTCATGCTCATGGTAATAATAAACAGTTAGTTGGAAAATATACTTCCTTTTTAGATAATGTAATGGCAACTACTCAATCAAAACCAGAAGGATGTCTTTATAATTTTGGAGGATTTACTGATGGGGATAGAGCAGTATTTTTAGCTTTAGAATTAGGTGCAAAAACTGTTACTCTTGCAGGAATGGACTTTGGAAATGTTGTAACTAAATATTCAAGACCAAACAATGAGTTAGATTTAATGGATGCTGATGATATTAAAAAGAAAAAGTTAAAATACGCCGAAGAATTGATTAATTGGATAAAGGATAATTGTGATGTTGAGTTAATTAATTTATGTGATGAGGACTAATTTTTAAACATTCAATAAAATTTTTAATAAATTATTTAAGTTTAATTAATTATACTTTAATTGTATAGTAAAAATTAATAATTAAAATCAAAACAAAAATTATTTTTTTAATTATTTTAATTATTAATTTATATTAACTTCTTAATTTAATGATTTGGAGATAATAATTATTGTTTTATAAATGGAGGATTCCTTATGGGAATTAAAGATATTTTAATGTATGATGAAACAATTTTCAGAAATAGTATGGTCTTTAATCCAGATTATACTCCTCAGAATTTTGAATTTAGGGACAGTCAAATGGAAGCTATGGCTACATCTATAAGACCTGCTTTACATGATGGAAGGCCTGTAAATTCTATAATCATGGGGCCTTGTGCAACTGGTAAAACTACTGCTATTAAAAAAGTATTTGAACTGGTTGAGCAAACTTCAAATAAAATAGTTTGTTGTTTTATTAACTGTCAACTTCACACTACTCCATTTAGTATAATGTCTCAGATATTTAAAAAGATCTTTAAACACAATCCTCCAGAAACTGGAGTTCCTTATGCTAAAGTCTATCAACAAATAATGGAACATTTAGTAAAAGAAGATAAGGCATTAGTTGTGGCATTTGATGATGTTAATTATCTTTTCCAGGGTAATAATGCTAATAAATTATTTTATGATATACTTAGGGCATATGAAGAATTTCCGGGTGTAAGAACAGGTTTATTTGTAATCTTGTCAGATTTAGAATTTAAATATGCATTGGATAAAAATGTTAATACAGTATTTATTCCTCAGGAGATTGTCTTTCAACCATATTCCAGATTGGAGCTTTTGGAGATTTTAACTAAAAGAGCAAAATATGGTTTCTTTGAAGGAGTAATATCAGATGAGATACTTGAAGAGATAACCGACTATACCTTAGATAGTGGAGATTTAAGAGTGGGTATAGATTTATTGAAAGTATGCGGTAATATTGCAGAGGCAAATGCATCACCTGAAATTACATTAGATTATCTTGAACAAGCAAAAAGTCAACAAGTTTCTGTAAATCTTGTTGAAACATATAAATCATTAAGTGATGTTGAAAGACAATTATTAAAAATAGTTGCTGAAAATGATAAGGTCTTAACTGCAGGTGAATTGTCTAAAAAGTTTAAAAATAATACTGGTTTAAGTTATGCTACATTTAACAGAACCTTAGATAAATTAGAATTTTTAAGATTAATAGACACAAAACTTACAGGTAAGGGTGTCCGGGGAAACTCTAGACAAGTTATAATCAGATTTAATCCGGAGGATATTAAATCCCTGGATATTTAATCTATAATTTTGTTGGGAATGTGGTTTTATTTAGATTTGTGACTATTAATCTATAATCTATAACTTATTTTTGTAAATAAATTATCATAAAAAAATTAGAAATATTAGTTTAAAACTAATAATTCTATAAATAAAAACTATCTATATGTATAATCTACATATATACTCAAATAATTACTTAATTTACTATTTACTTATTTTTTTAATAATTTAATCAGTTTCAAATTATATAATTAGAATTTACGTGATCAGTTTTTGTAGGTGGCACTTCATTTTAAAACTATTATTGGAATTTTAAATTTTTTACCTTGTCAAATAAAGTTTCAATGATATTATTCTCATATAAATTAATTTTAATTAAGTTCTAATTTTTTTTAGAATTTAATTATTAACTAATTATTTAAATTAAATTAAACAAATATTAAATTATTAAATTGCATGGAAACTAATAGTTTAATTAGTAATGCTTAGAGTATTGGGTTTGGTATTACAAAGAATTGTAAA
>CAYQMW010000007.1:4164-27299 GCA_964418715.1 uncultured Methanobrevibacter sp.
ATAAGTTGAAGATAAGCGAAAATGGATGAAAGAAAAGAATTGTAAAACAAATAATATGTAGGATTATACTCTAACAATAGATAGTACTGTAAAAAGCAATACTAAAAAAACCATTAGTATTACCATGCAAGATTGAATACTTATATTATTATCGACTATTACATCAGAAAATGATGTTTTTTTCCTTAAATCTGCGTTTAAATTTGTATCGTTATATTTGAACATTTTAATCACTCACTACTTTTAGTGTGTTGAGGAGCATATATAAAGAAAATCCGAGAGAGCGTGTGAAAACTAATATTTTTTTAAAATTTATAAAAATTTATTCGTCTTAAAACAAGTATTAAGTTAATTGCAGTGTTATTATGAATGAAAGTAATCAACAAAATTGTAAATTTGAAAAACCATATGAATTGTTTGATGTTACAGCAGATATTGGATTTATAGCATATGGTAATAATTTAAATGAGGCCTTTGAAAATGCTGGCCTTGCAATGTTTAATATAATGTCTGATACTACAAATGTAGAGTGTATAAGACAATTTCATATTGAAGTTTCATCTGAAGATTTGGTTTCTCTTCTTTATGATTATTTGGAAGAATTATTGTTTTTACATGATGTGGAATTCCTTTTATTTTCCCAGTTTAATGTCAATATTGAAAAAATTAATGACAACTCCCAAAATCAATATAAATTAAGTGCTACAGTTAAAGGTGAAGATATTGATTGGGATAATAAACATATTAGGCTTTCAGAAGTTAAAGCTATAACTTTCCATATGATGGAAGTTAAATGCGAAGAGTTTTGTAAAGTCCGTGCTATTTTAGATTTATAAAAAAAAAGAAATTTCTTAATATAATAAACATTAAGTATTTCAAATAAAATAAAATAAAATTAATTATTTAATTATTTTATTAAATTTTTAAATTACTAAATTATTAATTACAGAATTAATTAATTGCTAAATTGTTAAATTATTTAAGTTAATTTTATTCTATAATTTATTCTAATTTAAATCAAATTTATTTCAATAATCTTATAAAAAGTTAAGTGGTTATATGAGTGTTAAAGATGAAATTGTAAAAGTTCGTGATAATGTTTGGGAAATTCCAAGTAGTTATAAAAGAGAAATGAGGGTTCCTGGACGTTTATATTTAGATGATGACGGATTTGAAAATCTTGAGGACGGGGCAATTGAACAGGTTGCAAATGTTGCATGTCTGCCGGGACTTCAAAAATATTCCATAGGACTGCCGGATATTCATTTTGGTTATGGATTTAGTATTGGGGGAGTAGGTGCTACCAGTACAAGAAATGGTGTAATAAGTCCTGGTGGTGTAGGTTTTGATATTAACTGTGGGGTAAAAATGATTAGAACTAATCTTACAGAAGAAGATATCAAACCTAAAATCAAAGAATTAACTGAAACTTTATTTAAAAACATTCCTTCCGGTGTTGGAAGTAAAGGTAAATTTCATCTTAAAGAAAACCAGGTTGATGATGTATTAAAATATGGTGCTGAATGGGCAGTAGATCATGAATTCGGATGGTCTGATGATTTAAAATTTTTAGAGGAAAATGGTAGAATCTTAGATGCAGATCCAAGTTTAGTTTCTGATAAGGCAAAAAGAAGAGGTATTCCTCAGTTAGGTTCTCTTGGTTCTGGAAACCACTTTTTAGAAGTTCAAAAAATCGATGAAATTTATAATGAGGAAGCGGCTAAAGTATTCGGTCTTGAAAATGGAGCAATTACTGTTATGATTCACAGTGGTTCACGTGGATGCGGACACCAGGTATGCTCTGATTATTTAAGATTAATGGATAAAGCATATAAAAAATATGAGGTTAATATTCCAGATAGACAATTGGCATGTGCTCCAGTAGATTCTAATGAAGCTCAAAATTACCTAAGGGCAATGTATGCTGCAGCTAACTATGCATGGGCTAATAGACAAATGATGACTCATTGGGTAAGAGAATCTTTTGAGTCTGTCTTTAAAAAATCAGCTGATGAGATGGGTATGACCACCATATATGATGTAGCACATAATATTGCTAAAGTTGAAACACATAAGGTTAGAAAATCCAAGATGGAGGTTATTGTCCACAGAAAAGGTGCAACTCGTGCATTTGGTCCAGGTAGAATAGAAGTGCCTAAGGATTATCGTAGTATTGGTCAGCCAGTATTAATTCCTGGAACAATGGGAACATCTTCTTATATTCTCCATGGAACTGATGTGGCAATGGAAGAAACCTTTGGTTCAACTGCACATGGTGCAGGGAGAGTATTGTCCAGGTCTAAGGCTAAAAAACAATTCACTCCTGAAGGAATTCAGAAAGAAATGGCAAGTAAAGGTATTGAACTTAAAGCTAATACTAAACCTGTTATTGCAGAAGAAGCACCAGGTGCATATAAAAATGTAGATTCTGTTGTAAAAACTTCTGATAAGGTAGGAATTGCAAAATTAGTAGCTAAAGTTAGTCCTCTTGCAGTTACAAAAGGATAATTTTATTCCTAATTTTTTTTATTTTTATATTTTTATAGAGTTAATAGGTGATTATTTGTTAGGTATTATTGGTGGAAGTGGAGTTTATGAAATAACAGACCTTGCAGATTCTGTTGAAGTAAAAACTGTAAGTACAGAATATGGTTCTGTTGATGTAAGTATACTTGAAATCGATTCAAAAAAAGTAGCTTTTATCTCACGTCATCAACTAGGACATAAAACCCCTCCACATATGATAAATTATAAGGCTAATATACAGGCTTTAAAAAATTGTGGTGTAAATCAGATTATCGCAACAAGTGCTGTAGGTTCTATTAATTTAGAAATGCCTCCAGGAACTTTTGTTCTTGTAGATGACTTTTTAGACTTTACAGTTTTAAGAGACAGAACATTCTACGATAATGAAGTACGCCATATTGATATGTCAGAGCCATATTGTCCTAGATTAAGGGAACTTATTTTATCCTGCAGTGATGAGAAAGAGACAATTATAGATCATGGTACTTATGTATGTACAGAAGGGCCTAGATTTGAAACCTCCGCAGAGATTAAAATGTTCCAGATAGTTGGAGGAGATGTAGTAGGTATGACAGGTCTTCCAGAGGTTGTACTTGCAAGGGAAAAGGAGATATGCTATCAGACAATATGTATTGTCAGTAATTTCGGAACTTCCATATCTGAAAATAAATTAACATTTGAAGAAGTTGCAGAGATTATGGAAGAGAAAAAAGAGGCATTACTCACATTACTTCATAATATAATTTTAAAATTAGATGAAGATTTTGAATGTGATTGTTTGAATGCCCTAAGCGATTAAAGGTTTTTTAATTTTATATTTAAAGAATTTTTTAATTTTATTATATTTTTCATTTAAAGAATTATTTTATTATCTAATATTTAATTTAAGATATTTTTATAAACTAAAAACATAATATTTAATATCAACTTTTGTATAATATTATTTAATTTAGAAATAAATTAAATTGGCTAAATTTTTTTTAGAGGTGTAATTATGGTAAAAATAATAATAGATCATGATAAGTGTGATGGACAAGACGAATGTGGGGACTGTGTAGATTTATGTACTATGGAAGTTCTTGCTTGGGTAGACGGTAAAGTAGAAGCTGTAGATATTGATGAATGCAGTTTATGTGAAACCTGTGTAGATTTATGTCCTAATGAATGTGTTAAATTAGTAACTGATTAGGAGAGGATACAATCTCAAAAGTTATTCTTTTATGTGGAAGTCCTCGCAAAAACGGAAATACAATGGGCATATTAAAACTATGTGCTGAAGAGATTGAAGCAGCAGGTGTAGAAGCTGAAATCTTAACATTAACTGGTCAAAATGTCCACTCCTGTATTGCATGCAGTAAGTGTGGAGCAACAGGAAAATGTGTTTTCAATGATGATGGAATAAATGAAATAGTTGAAAAACTAAAAGAAGCTGATGGTTTTATTCCTGCAGCTCCAGTATACTTTGGAACAGCACGTGGAGATATGATGGCGGCTCTTCAAAGGATTGGTAAAATTTCAAGAGGAGGAGATCAATTCCTTTCTTGGATGGTTGGAGGACCAATTGCTGTTGCAAGACGAGGTGGTCAAACATTAACCATACAAGAAATGACAATGTTTTTCACAATCAATGAAATGATTATTTCTGGAAGTAACTATTGGAATATGGTCTTTGCAGGTGCTGAAGGAAGTTTCACAGAAGATACTGAAGGTGTAGCAACTGTTAAACGTTTCGCTTCAAATGTTGCAAAATTAATAAATAAAATTAAAGACTAATTTTATTTCTTTTTTCTTTTTCATTATTTTTTTTTAGTTTTTTTTCGTTGATTTTAATTATTTTATTTTTACTAAGATATCTTTTTAGACTTATTTTATAGGTGATATTATGAAATTTGCTGTTGCTTCAAGTGATGGGGAAAATATTGATTTACATTTTGGTAAAGCAAGTTCTGTATGTATATTTGATTATGATGATGGTAAAATAGAATTTTTAGAGAAATATGAAATTGATATTGATGAGAATAAACATCATCAAGGTTCATTAATTGTTAATTTTCTAAATAATCATAATATAAAAACTATTTTCGTCCAACAAATAGGTTTCAAATCAAAAATTAAAGTTGATGATGCTGGTATTAAAGTAGTTGTAGATGAAGGAACTATTGAAGATGCAGTGGAAAAATATGTAAATCATCTTAAATTTATGGAAAAACCAGTAGAATTCTAATTATTTTATTTGTTTTAACTTTTTTAACAAAAATACTAAACTTTAATTTTTTAATCAAATTTAAAAATTTTAATTTCTTTTAATAAAAGTAACAGATTCTAATTTATTTTGATAATGATTATTTTCAAATAAAAAATTTAATCAATTTTCAATTTTTCTAATTTTTTCAATTTTTATAATAAACAAAGTTTTATATATGATAAATATAAAAGATTAAAATAACCTTTTAGGGCGGGTTTTATTTTATAAAACTTTTATTTCAAAATACTTTTAAAAATAAATGGACTGAGTCCATATCAGCTGGATTGTAGATTAGAGAATTAAAATAACTTTTTATCTCGTTTAATAGATAATGTTATATTTATTTGACAATTACAGATTATAGTACTTTGTTTTATACATTTTAAAAAAATCTAAGAGTAGTATGAAAAATTTACTCCTGATTTTATTGTTTTTATTTAATTTACAATTTGCATTAAACTAATTTTTAGCTGATATTCAAATTTACTTATTAGATAGCCGTATCTAATTTTTACAAATATTTAAAAAATAATTCATAATCCTATTTAAAAATTTACAATTATATAATAAAGGGATTTATAAAAAAAAAATTAATGAGGAGATATAATGGCAAAAGCTAGACGTAGAGTACGTGATACTTGGAGGGAAAAATCCTGGTATACTATTAAAACCCCTGTAGAATTTGGTGAAAAAGAAATTGGTTCAACCCCAGCAAGAGATCCAGAATTTTTACCTGGAAGAACTGTTGAAGTTACTATGAGAGAGTTAACCGGTGACTTTTCCAAACAATATATTAAATTACAATTTGAAATTGATACTGTTGCAGGAACTGTAGCAAATACTAAATTTACTGGACACAAAATTACTACTGATCGTATTAGAAGTATGATTAGAAGGGGAACCAGTAGAATTGATGCTCCTGTTATTGTAAAAACTAAAGATGACCGTGAACTTAAAGTTCATGTTTTAGCTGTAACTAGTAGAAGAGCTAAATCTTCCCAACAAAAATTCATGAGGGAAAGTATTGAAAATTTAGTTGCAGAATCAGCAGCTGAAAAATCCTTTAAAGAATTTACTGAAGTTTTAACTAATGGTAGATTAGCTTCTGAGATTTATCACAATGCTAAAAAAATATACCCTCTTAACAGGGTAGAAATCATTAAAAGTAAAGTTTTTAACTAAGTTTTTAAACTTTTCTTAACTTTTTTTTATTTTTATTCTATTTATTTAGATTTTAACTAATTTTTTTTAATATTGAGTTTAATTTGTATTTACTATTTTTTTAAATTTTATTTTGATAATAGAATAAAATATTTATTATTAAATAACCAAATAAAAATATATAATATAATTTAAATTATTTTTGTGTGATTTTATGCATGAGGTAGTATGGGTAAATTGGTTGGCTGTAGTACTTTTATTTATTATGGGGGCTTTTGTTTATAAAAGGAAAGCTTTGGACTTTTTTGGTTCACTTGTAATGATTTTTATGGGAATAGTAATCGTACTTTCAGCAGGTCTTCGATGGTTATTAATTATTGTACTATTTTTAATTCTGGGGCTTTCTGCTACATACTACTCAAAAGATTATAAAAAAGACCTTGGGGAATTTGAAGGAAGAAGAACTGCTAAAAATGTTATTTCCAATGGTGTTGTAGCTTTTATAATGGCTGCTTTTGGAGGTTATTATCTTCCATTTGTTGGAGGTTTTATTGGTGCAATTGCAACTGCAACTGCAGATACACTTGGAAGTGAAATTGGTATTTTATCTACTCCCCGTTTAATCACTACTTTTAAAAAAGTTCCAGCAGGAACAAATGGTGCTGTATCTGTTAGGGGAACTGTTGCAGGAATTATAGGTTCTGCAATCATTGGACTGGCAGCATATGTTCTTGGAGTTTTACCTGATCCAGTTATGGCTCTTAAAATTAGTATTATTTCAGGTACTGTAGGTTGTTTTATGGACAGTATTCTTGGCGCACTACTTGAAAACAGAAATATATTAAATAATGAACATGTAAATCTACTTGCAACTATTACTGGTGCTATAGTAGGTATATTATGCACATTTTAATTAATTAACTAATCCTTATTTTTATACACATTTTATTAATTAACTAATTACTTATTTTCTCATTAATTTGTTAAAATCAGTTTTTATTAGCAAGCTTAATACTTTCAACTTTTAAAAAAAGCAGTTTCAAAGAAATAGATTTATATAAAAAAGAGTGTAAAAAAAGTTAAAAAAATATTAAAAAATATTATCTAAAAATAAAAAAATAAAATAAGTTAAATTTTAATTTAAATTAAAATTTAAGCTTGTTCTTCAGGAACGAATGCATCTTTTCCTTGGTGACATTCAGGACAATCCCAATCATCAGGCATATCTGCTAATTTGGTTCCTGGTGCAATATTGTGTGCTTCATCACCCGCTTCTTCGTCAAAGACGTATCCGCAGTACATACATACATATCTTGCCATTTTTTACCACTTCTCTTTTTTGTTAATTTAATTCCTATTTATTAGAATTAATTAAATTTAAATTTCTTATTTATACTATTAATAATTATTGTTTTTAATCTAAATTTTGTATTTATCATTTTCTTAAATTGGGGTTTTTCATAATTATAAACAAATTATATATGTTTTTAAAATAATAATTATAATTGTATAATTATTTACTTAAAATCTTAAAAGATATTTTTACTTAAATTTATAAAAAATAGATTTATTTTTTTTATTATTTTAAATAATCGAATCTTTAAAATCTTCTAGGAGATTAAATGAAAGGAATGATATTGGTAATGGATGGTATGGGTGACCGTCCAATTAAAGAACTTAACAATCAAACTCCTCTTCAAGCAGCAAATACTCCAAATATGGATAGAATGGCTAAAGAGGGTATTACTGGAATTATGGATTCAATTGCTCCAGGTATTAGGCCTGGAAGTGATACTGCACATTTATCTATTTTAGGTTATGATCCTTATGTTGTGTATACTGGAAGAGGTCCTTTTGAAGCTTCAGGTGTAGGATTAGATGTTATCCCCGGAGATATTGCATTTAGATGTAATTTTTCAACTATGGATGATGATGGTATAGTAACAGATAGACGTGCTGGAAGAGTAAGGGAAGGTACAGATGAACTTGTAGAAGTTTTAAATACAATGGTTATTGAAGGTTATGAGGATGTTAAAATAATATTTAAAGAATCTACAGGACATCGTGCTGTACTTGTACTTAGAGGAGAAGGTTTATCTGGTGCGGTTTCTGATGCAGACCCTAAGGTAGAAGGTAAAAAACCTGCAGTTGTTAAACCATTAGATGGAAGTGCTGAGGCAGAAAAAACTGCAGATTTATTAAATAAAATTGTTTATAAAACTTATGAAATGATTAAAGATCATCCTATAAACATTGAAAGAATTAATAATAATCTACCTCCTGCAAATGTAGTTATTCCTCGTGGTGCAGGAGCAGTACCTGATGTTGAAGCAATCAATGATAAATATGAAGTTAATTCTGCTTGTATTGCTGAGACAGGTTTAATTATGGGTATTGGTCGCTTTGCAGGAATGGATATTATTGAAATGGATGATGTAACCGGTGGAGTAGACACTAATCTTGATAATATTAGAGATGCCATAATCGATCAGGTTAAAAATTCAGACCATGACTTTTTCCTTATAAATATTGACGGTGCAGATGAAGCAGGTCATGATGGAAATATGAGGGAAAAACTTGAATTTATTGAAAAAGTTGATGAAGTTGTTATGAGTGAACTTTTAAAATTAGAGGATGTTTATATTTTCCTTACAGCAGATCATTCAACTCCAATATCAGTTAAAAACCATACTGGTGACCCTGTACCTGTTTTAATTAGAGGTCCTGAAGTTAGAGTAGATGATGTTTCACAATATGATGAAGTTGCTGTGGCTAAAGGAGGCCTTTCAAGAATTAGAGGTGCAGATGTAATGAATATTATGATGGATTTAATGAATTATTCACATAAATTCGGTGCATAAACAATTAATCTTAGGTGAAAATATGGCTAGTGTTGGTAAAAAGCTATTTGGAACTTCTGGAATTAGAGGGGAGATAGGTAGTGAAGTTACAGCAGAACTTGCTTTAAATGTTGGTAAATCCTTAGGATTTTATCTTGGTGGCGTGGGAACAGTTGTAATTGGTTATGATACAAGAACCACAAGTAAAATGTTAGAACATGCAATAGTCTCAGGACTTGTTGAAAGTGGAATAAATATTATAAAGATTGGTATGGTTCCAACACCTCTTGTAGGTTATGCAACAGAAAAACTATCTGCAGATGCAGGGGTCATGATTACAGCATCACATAATCCGTCTAAATATAATGGAATTAAATTATGGAATAATAATGCTATGGCCTACACACCAGAGCAAGAGAAAACCATAGAAGATATTTATCTAAATAAAAAATATGAAAATGTATCATGGGATAAAATCGGTTCAATTGATGAGAATAATGAAATTCAAGAGGAATATATTGAAGATTTACTTAGTTTAGTAAATATTGAACCTGGATTTAAAGTTGTAATTGACTGTGCTTCAGGTGCAGGTAGTGAATTATCTCCAGTATTATTTAGACGTGCTGGTTGTGAAGTTATTACCTTAAATTCCCAGGTTGATGGGTTCTTCCCAGGCAGAAATCCAGAACCAAATGATGCAAATCTCTCGTCACTTAAGAAGGTTGTAAAAGCTACAGGTGCAAATCTTGGTATTGCTCATGATGGTGATGCAGATCGTATGATGGCTGTAGATGAAACAGGTAAAGTAGTTGATTTTGATAAATTACTTGCACTTATGGCAGCTGAATTTGGTGGAACTGTTGTTACAACTGTTGATGCAGGACTTGTAATGGATGTTGAACTTGAAAAAGTTGGAGGTAAAGTTTTAAGAACTCCTGTTGGGGATGTTGCAGTAGCAGATGCAATTATTAAAAATAATGCAACATTTGGAGGAGAACCTTCAGGAACATGGTTGTATCCAGACTTCTGTATGTGTCCTGATGGACTATTGTCAGGTATAAGACTTGCAAATATTGTTTCCCACAAAGGTCCACTTTCAAAATTATTATCTGATATGCCAGATTATCCTAATATCCGTGAGAAAGTAACTTGTTCTAACGATGAGAAGGCAATTATCATGGAGAATATGGAAGAAGAGATGAAAAATGCCTTTGATGATATAAAAGAAGTTAACAATATGGATGGAGTTCGTTTAAGTTTAAATGATGGAAGTTGGGTATTAGTCCGTCCATCAGGAACTGAAAGTTATATAAGGATTACCTTAGAGTCTCCTGATGAAGATAAGGCAAATAAAATGAAAGAAATTTGTGTTGATTTAATCAAATCCCACATTTCTTAAATATTTTTCATTTTCTTTATTTTTTTAATTTCTTATAAATTTTATTTAATTTAACTTTTTTTATTTATTTTAATTTATTTTATCAGTAATTTATAAATTTCATTTCATTTTTAATTAAAATAATTAATAATGCCTTATATAAAAATTAAACAATCTTAAAATATATTTGTTTTATTTAAATATTTTTTATTTCTTTTTCTAATCAGGTATTTCTAAAATTAAATAAATTACTTTAATAAATATTAAAGTTAAATAATTATGTAAGTATAAATTATAAATTTTTTAGGAGAATATTTATTTTATATTGTTTTTTCAAGGAGGAATTTATTTGAAAGCCGTAATTTTAAGTGCAGGTGAAGGAACTAGAATGAGGCCTTTAACTATTACAAAGCCAAAAACAATGTTGCCTGTAGCTGGAAAACCGATTATTCAATATAATATAGAAGCATTAAGAGATTGTGGTGTAAGAGACATTCTTTTGATTGTAGGATATAAAGAGGAAATGGTTAAAAATTACTTTAAGGACGGAAAAGAATTAGGAGTTAACATTTCCTATAAAACACAAACAAATTTAGAAGGAACTGCAAATGCAATAGGTTATGCTAGTGACTTTATTGAAGATAGTATCATAGCTTTAAATGGAGATATTATTTTAGATGTATCTATTTTATCTGAGATTATCTCTGATTTTGAAGAGAGTAAACCAGATACTTTAATGGTTTTAAAAGAAGTTGATGATCCAACCGGTTTTGGAGTAGTTGAGATTAAAGAGGATCATGTTGTAAATATTGTTGAAAAACCTGAAAAAGGTACAGCTCCAAGTAATCTTGCAAATACTGGAATATATATTTTCAATAAAGATATATTTGAAAAGATTGAAAAGACTCCAGAATCTCCTCGTGGAGAATATGAAATTACCGACTCTTTAACAATGCAAATTGAAGATGGTAAAATTGTAAAAGGTCATAAAACCGAAAAAGAATGGTTGGATATTGGAAAACCATGGGAACTTATTGAAATTAATGAAAGACTTCTTGGAGAAATTAAAACCAATATTAAAGGTAAAATTGAAACAGGTGTAACAATTCATGGTGAACTTGTTTTAGAGGAAGGAAGTATTATTAAATCTGGAGTATATATTGAAGGTTCTGTATATATTGGTAAAAACTGTGATATAGGACCAAATTCTTATATAAGAGGTAATACTTATTTCGGTGATAATGTACATGTTGGTAATGCTGTAGAGATTAAAAACTCAATTATTATGGAAAATACTAATGTAAGTCACTTAAGTTATGTAGGTGACAGTGTATTAGGTTCTAGTTGTAATATTGCAGCAGGAACCAATATTGCAAATTTACGTTTTGATAATAAAACGGTTAAGACGGTTATTAAGGATAAAAAAATAGACAGCGGTAGAAGAAAATTAGGTGCTATTGTTGGAGATTATACTAAAACAGGTATTAATTCAAGTTTATCTCCTGGTGTAAAAGTAGGTTCTAACTCTTCAATTGGATCTAATGTTTTACTTAATGATGATATTGGTTCAAATACAAGGGTTCTTGTAAAACAAGAACACATTATCCAACATAAAGGAAATGATGAATAAACATTTATTCATTCTTTTTTTCTTTTTTTAAAATTAAATTAACTCTATTTTTTATTTTATTTTACCTTTATTCATTTTTCTAATTTTTTATAGCTATTTTAAATTATTGAAGTATTTTATTTAGTTTTTAATTTTTATTTTTACAATAAGTTTTATCTATTAAAAAAATTAAATTATATTTTTTAAATTAATTAGTTTATTATTTTAGTTAATTTTAAAACTTTTTATAAATTTATTGTGAGGTAAAATAATGGAAATTGATAATAATACTGTAATATTTCCGGGTGCTCATGTAATATGTGATGTTGAACTTGAAGAAAATGTATCTATATGGTATGGTGCTGTTGTTCGTGGAGATGTAGCGCCAATTAAAATAGGTAAAAATTCAAATGTTCAAGATAATTGTGTACTTCATGCAACAAAAGGTAAACCTTTAACTATTGGTGAAAATGTAACAATAGGTCATGGTGCTGTTGTTCATGGTTGTACTCTTGAAGATAATGTGCTTGTTGGTATGAATGCTACAATACTTAATGATGCACATATTGGTAAAAATTCAATTGTTGGTGCTGGAGCAGTAGTAAGTGAAGGGAAGGAATTTCCTGATGGAAGTTTAATTTTAGGTGTTCCGGCTAAACTTGTAAAAGAATGTAGCAGTGAACAAATTGAATCTATTAAAGAAAATGCTCGCCATTATGTAAGATTATCAAAAGCATATAATCTTGATGATGATTAGTTTCTAAATAAAGTAATTTACTTTATTTAATTTTTTTAATATTTATTTAATTAATAATTAATTTTAATCAATGATTGCTTATTATTAATTATTATTAATTTTTATAAAATATCATTAATTATTATTCAATTATTTAATAATTTTATTTAATTAATTGAATTAATTTTTATTTAGTAATTTATTTACTTATTATTTTTATTTTTATTTTATAGAATGAAGTGGTTTTAAAAATGGATGTAAGAGAAGAGGTTAAAAAGTTAGATCCCTATGTACCTGGAAGGTCTGAGGATGAGATTGCAAGTGAATTTAATGTAAAAAAAGAGGATATTGTAAAATTAGGTTCTAATGAAAATCCATGGGGACCATCACCTAATGCAGTAGAAGCAATAAGAAAAGAAGCTGCTAATGTAAACCGTTATCCTGAAACAGATTTACATGAGTTAAAAGAGGCATTTGCTGAATATACTGGTTTAGATGAAGACAATATTATTATATCTGGTGATGGTGCAGATGAGATTATTGATGTATTGGCTAAAACTTTTATAAATCCTGGTGATGAATTTATAACTCCTCTTCCAACATATACTTACTATGAATTTTTATTTAAACCATATGGAGGAGTACCTGTCTATGCTAAATGGAATCTTGAGGAAAATGTTTTGGATTTAGATTCTGTTTTAGATGCGATAACAGATAAGACAAAATTAATTTTTATCTGCTCACCTAATAATCCAACAGGAACACTTGTCCCGGAAGAAGATTTAAGAAAAATTATAGAATCAACTGACGGACTTGTTGTTATTGATGAGGCATACTATGAATACTCTGAGCAGACACAGGCTAATTTAATTAAAGAATATGATAACGTATTTGTTTTAAGAACAATGTCTAAGGTTATGGGTCTTGCAGGTCAAAGAATTGGATACGGCCTTTCAAACCCTGAAATTATTGAGTATATGCACAGGATTAAACCTGTATTTTCTCTTACACGTTCATCTTATGTTGCTTGTCTTGCAACACTTAAAGATAAGGAGTATATCTCTAAATCAATTAAAAAAGGAATCGAATCAAGAGATTATCTTTACAATGAAGTATCTAAATTTAAAAATCTTAGGGTACTTGAATCCAAATCCAATTTTATGCTGATTGATGTTCATGATTCTGGTTATGATGCAGCAGGCATTACAAGAAAATTAATGGAAAACGGTATGATTGTAAGGGATTGTACTTCATTTAAAGGAATTGATGAATATTGGATTAGAATTAGTATTGCAACAATGGAAGAAAATAAGAAATTTATTGATATTTTACATACAATTGTAGAATAGATTTTAATTTTATTTTTATTTCATTATCTAATCTTATTTTATTAGTTTAATTTAATTCTATTTTATATATTATTCCATTTTATTTCTTTAATTTTATTTTACTTTATATAATTTTCATATTTTTACTTATAATTTTATTTTAGATTATATATTTTTCTCATTCTAATTTTAACTACTTGGTTTTTAAAATTTTATTATTTTTCATAATCTTTATTTTTATAGTAAATTTTAAAATTCTTATTTCACTTTTAAGTAAAGTATATATTAGAAAAAAATAAATTATTATTAATATATTGTTTAATGATTATGAGGAGTATAATATTGATAGAAGAAATTATATAGTGATATTATGTATTTTGGCGGATCTGTTATTTCAAGTGTAGACTATCACGGACGTATTGCATTAGCTATTTTCCTTTCACAATGTCCGTTAAGATGTCCATATTGTCAAAATGGAGAGTTGCTTGAAGATAAATCTGAAAAATCTCTTGAAGAGGTCTTTAAACTCATTGATGATTCTGCAGATTTTATTGATGCAGTTGTAATCTCTGGTGGTGAGCCCCTTGTACAATATAAAGAGGTTCTGGAAATCTTTAAATACACTAAAAAATTAGGTCTTGAAACCAAATTAGATACAAGTGGAGTATACTCAGAAAAATTAGAGCCATTACTTGACTGGATAGATTATCTTGCACTTGATATTAAAGCACCCTTTGATAGATATAAAGAGGTAATAGGTGCAGATATTGGGGATGACGTTAAAAAATCTATGGAAATAGCATATGAGAAGGAAGGGCTTCTTTTAGAATGTAGAACCACTTATGTTCCTAAATTAATGTCACTTGCTGATGTGGAAACTATTTCAAAGGTAGTTCAATGTGATATTTTCACCCTTCAACAATTTAGAAATAGAAATGTTTTAGATGAAAGTTTATATGAAATTGACTCTCCAAATCCAAATGATATGAGAGAATTTGCACAATTCCTTAAAAAGTATTATCTTAAAGAGATTGAAGTTCAGCTTAAAACTGCTGAATTTGGTGACGAGGTAATTGAATAACTATAATTTTATTTAACAAGGAATTTTAATATTTGTATTATTTTTTATTATTATAATCCATTTATCGATTACTTTTTAATTTTTTACTAATTTTTATTAATTTTTAACTTTTTCTACTTTAACACTATAAGCTATTTACTTTATAAGTCTTTTTAATCCTTTTTTTCATATATGATAATTTAATATATTATATGATAGATAATATATATTCGTATAATTGTATTTTACTGAGAAATTTTGTGAATATTTTTTATATAATCATTTAAATTTTTCATTATTTTTTAAAAAATAAGTTAATAGAGAGTTTTTCATGCCAATTTTATCCTTCGGAAGTCAAAACATTAATATTATTACTGGAAGTAAACGGATGACTATCCGGAAAATATGGAAACATCCACTTAAAGTAGGGGACCGTCTCTATTGCTATTGGAATTTAGTATCTAAAGAGAAAAAGAAAATCTTTGAGGCAAAAGTTACATATATAGATTTAATTAATTATGAAGATTTAAAAACAAATGACGAGCTTGCAAGAGAAGAAGGATATGCTGATGCTAAAGACATGGTTCGTGAATTTAAGAAAATGTATGTTGAACCATTAAGAGATAGTGATGTTTTCCAGATAATCTATTTTGAAAAATTAGATGTTGATGATTGGGAAGGAGAAAAAATTGATGAAAAGGCAATGATTACTCAAAGAGCAGATATTCTTTTTGACAGCGGTAAATATGACAAGTCAGTATTATGTTATACTGCTGCATTAAAATTTGACATGGATGATGTTTATCTTTTAAATAAAAAAGGAGATAATCTTTCAAGGCTTGGAAGATTTGATGAATCATTAGAATGTTATGATAAGGCATTATCTATAGAAGGGGATAATGAATATATTTGGAACAATAAAGCTATTGCATACTTAAATTCAGGTAATCCTGAGGAAGCTCTAAAAGCAAATGATAAGGCAATTAAAATCAATCCGAGAAATACAGTTATTTTATATTGGAGAGGATTTATTTTAGAAGTTTTAGGTAATCTTGAAGAAGCACTTCAGGTTTATAATATTATTTTAAATATTGATGATAATAATCCTGAAGTATGGAATGCAATAGGAGATATTCTAACTGATTTGGAGCGACCTGAAGATGCACTTTTAGCATATGATAAAGGTTTGGAATTATGTCTTGACGATTCTCAAATTAGTGCACTTGCTTTAAACCGTAGAGGTAATGCTCTTTTAGAGCTTGGAAGATTTTCTGAAGCTTTAGATTGTTATGATAAAGCCATAGCTATTGAAAGAGATAATACTTCTTTTTTACTTAATAAGGGTGTTGTTTTAATGGAACTTGGTGAGTTCCAGGAAGCTGAAAACCTTTTTACCAAGGTTTTAGCTATAGATCCAAATAATGAGGACGCTAAAATACTTAAAATAGAGTGTCTTGAAAACTTTTAAAGTATTATTTTTAATTTTTTTATCTTTTTTTATTTTTTTATTTCTGATTATCAGAAATTAATTTTATAGTGATTTTTTAAAATTGGATTTAAATTTATCTTAAAGATGTAGATATATAAGTTTATAATATTTAATCAAAGAGTTAGTATTAATTATTTTAAAATAATCCTTTATTATTTTTAATATATTTTCTATAAAATTATTTTATTTAGTCGTTATTTTCATAATTATGTGACTTATTTTTACTCGAATTTTAAGTTTTTTTTAATATTTTTTATTTTCTTAAAATTTTATTTTTTTTTAAATTAATGCTTGGTTATAGTGGTTTTATTAATTTTATTTATATTAATTTCTTTTTAATAAAAGATTTTTAAGACGTATTGAAATGTAAACTCCTATAAAACTTAAAATTACTCCAATGATAAGAAATATGATAAGTTCTAAAAGATTAATGTGGTTAAAGATAACTGAACCTGTAGATGAAAGACTGCTTATATCAACAGTTTCATTTATAGTCTCTGTAATTGAATTTGAAATTGCACCATTGTTAACATATGTTAATAATCCACATAATATAATTACAGTAAATGTAATTAGCAAAAAACCAAGTATGTTATTTTCACCATCAGTAAAATCCTTACATCCATAAATACCAATAACAAAACTTGATAAAAATAGTGAAATAATAATTATAATTCCTAAAAATGCAGTATAATCAACAATACTGCTTAAAGGTCTCCTAAGAAGTTCAAAACTTAAAAATAGAAATATTCCAAATGAGACAAATCCTATTATGATGGTAAATAAATCTGCGTTTTTATCAATATCGATTTTACGTTTACTATTATGTTTTGAATTATTATTCAGTGCAGTTAAATCATATTGACATCCTTTACAGATATCAGTACCTTCCTCATTTTCCCTGCCACAATTAGGACATTTCAATTTGTCCACCTTACTATCTAAATTCAAAATAAATGTTTTATTTATGAAAAAAAAAAATAATTGTTCAATATTAAATTTTATCAGATTTAAACCATATTTCAGATTTAAATGAAATTTAATATTATTATTTTAGCTATTTAAAAAAAGAATTAATTTAGAATAATAAAATTATTCTAAATATTTATTTACAAGTGAAATTCCCCATTCGGTCATTTCTTTGGATTTTTCCATTTCATCAGTTTCAGCAAAACATCTGAAAATTGGTTCTGTTCCACTAGGTCTAATAATTACCCATCCATCATCACGAAGGATTTTAACACCATCAGTTGTATCAAGTTTATAATCGGTTGTACTTTCAATCTCTTCTGCGATTTTTTTCATAACATTTTCTTTTTGATCATCTGGACATGGGGTTTTCATTTTAACAGTATGGTAAACTGGAAGTTCTCCTACAAGTTCAGATAATGGTTTTTTCTCCTTTGCAATAATCTCTAAAATTTTACAAACAGTCATCGCAGCATCTCTTCCATAAACGAAATCAGGGAAGATTAATCCACCATTTTCCTCTCCACCAAAGAGACCATTAGTTTCTTTAAGTTTTCTTGCAACAAGAAGATCTCCTACTGCAGTTGCAATAACTTCTCCATTATATTCTTCTGCAATATCATAGATTGCAGTTGAAGTTGCAACTGTGGTTACAATAGTTCCACCATTGTTCTCTTTAAGCATTGCCTTTTCAACAAGTGTAAATGTCTTATCACCTAAAACAAAATTACCTTTCTCATCAATACATATTGTTCTATCTGCATCACCATCATGAGCAAGACCAATGTCTGCACCCAATTCTTTTACAGTATTTATTAAGTCTTGAAGGTTTTCTTCAATAGGTTCTGGGTCACGTCCTGGGAAATGTCCATCTGCTTGACAGTTAAGAGTAGTAACATCACAACCAAGTTTTCTAAGTAAATATGGTGCTGTATAAGATCCTGCACCAGAGCCAGTATCTACTACAACTTTTAGCCCTGCATCTTTAATGGCCTTAGCGTCTACTCCTTTAATTGCTTCTGTAATATACTCATTAATTATGTTATTATTGGTGTAGACTTTTCCAATTTCATCCCAACTAGCTCTTTTAGGTTCACCGTCAAAAAATATTTCTTCAACTTTTATTTCCATCTCGTCAGGTGTACCTATTCCGTCTTCATCTACAAATTTAAGACCGTTATATTTTGGAGGGTTGTGGGATGCAGTAACAATAATTCCTCCATCATAATATTTTCTAACTGCATACTGTATTGCAGGTGTTGGAAGTATTCCTAAATCTACTACGTCACATCCTGAAGATAATAATCCTGAGGTAATTGCAGATTTAAGCATTGGTGTTGATGTTCTTGTATCTCCACCAATAGCAACAGTTCCCTGTACTAATGTACCATAACTTGCTGCAAGTTTAGATGCAAATTCTGGAGTCATTTCTTCATTTGCTACTCTACGTACACCAAAAGTTCCAAATAATCGTTTTTTAGACATTTTATAACCTTTATTATAATTATATTTATAAAATTAATCAATCAGTATTTAAGAATAATTTTAATTTATATTCAAAATTAAATTAAGTTAAATTAATTTTTCTTTATTCTTAAATGAGAATATTTATTATTTTCTTTTTTAATTTATTAATATTTTTTTAGTTTAAGGGTTTAAAAAAAATATTTTTTAATCTTAATAAATGCAGAATTTTTAAAAAAAGAGTATTTATATTTTAAATTCTGCACATATTAAGAAGACAAAGTAGATATAATTGTCTTTAAAAAAGGTTCAAAATTAAAGACAAGATTCAAATAAATTTTTTTTCTCGTGGGTGAGGGGTTGAGTTAAGGGAAATTTTTTGAATCTCTACTTTTAATATAAATCAAACATTGTTTAATTTATAAACATGATTTAGTCAATTATTTCTATGGAATTTACATCATCAAGTGTCATTTCTAATTCATTATTGTATTGGGTAACAGTTCCGCTTAGCCGTACTTTTCTATTTTTAAATTGATTAATGTCAATTCCCTTATCTTCAAAATCTCTAAGACCAGATTCAAATACTATAATACTTATTTTACCAGTTCCATCATTTAATGTTAGAAAACAGGTAGCACTGTTTTTGGAGAATTTTACTTCACTTATTATTCCGCTAACTGTGATTTTTTCATTAATATTATTGGTGGTGATTTGATCAATATCTAAATTTTTAGCTTCTATATATCCAGAGCTTATTACAAGGCCAATTACACCAATAATCGTTGTAATAAGTGCAATTTTATATATTTCTTTATCACTTAATATCATGAATCTGCCTCATGATTTTGAATTCTATTTAATGGTTGTCGACGATTATATATAAAGTTTTTTTAATTTAATCTAAAATTATTCGTTATTTTTAAAATTAGCACTAAATTTTAATTTATTTTTAGATTTAAACTTATTTCTTTATTTAAAATAATTTTCAAATTTTAAATATTTTCACTTTTTAAACATATTTTTAGATTTAAATTTATTTTCAAATTTACACTATAAACTATTAAAATAAATAATAAAATTATAAGATAAATAGAATAAAAAAAATGATAGGACAGGATAATAATAAAATAGAAACAGGATTTTAATTTTAATAAAAAAGTAAATAATCTATAAGGATTTTTATAAAAAAAGTAAAAAAATATAAGGTCATTTAACCTTTATACATTGATTTAAGTCTTTCAACTGTGTCAATGTCTTTAAGGCCTTTATCTTCCCTTATCCTTTTAACTACTGGAAATCTTAATGAATAACCTGCTTCATATTCTGGAGATTTAACAATCTCACTATAAGATACTTCAAAAATGATTTTAGGTTCTACTGTAATTTTAGTACCTTTCTGTGAAATCTTATATTCTTCCATTTTTTCTGTTAGCTCTTCTAGTTGATCATCACTAAGGCCTGTACCTACTTGGGCTATTGGTTTAAGGTTTTCATCCTCATCTTGAAGTGCAATAAGATATGATCCAATAAATTCACCACGTTTACCAATACCTTTTGTTCCACCTACAACTACTACGTCTAAGTTTTCAGGTTCTGCCTTGTATTTAAGCATTTTCTTTCCACGAATACCTGGAATATATGGTTCATATGCATTTTTTATCATAATTCCTTCATGACCGCCACTTATTGACTCTTCGAATAATTGTTTTGCATCATCAATGTTTTCAGGAGTACATAATACTAGTTTACTTAAATGAATCATATCAGTAGTGCTAACAATATTTTCTAAAGTTTCTCTTCTTGATTTAATTGGATTGTCAATTAATGGCTCTTTGTAGTATAACAAATCATATAAGTATAATTCTACAGGTATGTTTTCCATAGTCTCTTCAATATTGTATTTACGTCTGACTCTGCGTAGAATATGTTGGAAGGATAAAGGTTCTCCATTACGGGTAGCTATTATTTCTCCTTCTGCTATAAAATCATTATCTGGAAAAGCAAGATTTATTGCATCAACGATTTCGGGGATTGCTTTTGTAATATTTTCAAGTCTACGTGTAAAAAGAGTAACCTCGCCATTGTGTTTGTGAATTTGACATCTAATACCATCATATTTGGTTTCACATAATGCAAGGCCCATTTCATTAATACTAGCATCTATTCCTTCAGATAATTGTGCAAGCATTAATTTTACAGGTGTTCCAGGTGTAAGATTTAATTTTTGAAGACCTTCAGCACCTTCTTCTTTTGCTACTTTTGCAACAAGACCTAAATCATTTGTAAGCATAGATGCCCTATCTACAATTTCTTTATCAATGGAGAATGCTCCTGAAATTCCATCTCTAATAATTCCTTCACCTACGCCAATACGTAATTGTTCAACAAGGGTTCTACAAATATATTTGGACTCAACTGCACTTGCGGAAGATAATAATTCAAGAATAACTGATATTTTACGGGAAGTTGATCTGTTACCTGAGATTTTAGTTAATTTTCTAAGATTATTAAAGACAAATTCAATTGTAAGTGGCTGGGAGAAGAAGGTCATTTGTTTTTTATTTTTAACAAGCACTTCACTTGCAGCACCAATGTCTCCTTCGTCTCTAACTTTATCCTCTACTTCAAGTACACTTACACCAGCTACATCTGCAACGGCTTTCATTACAAGTTTGTCTCCAATTCCCTGTTCTTCTTCACTCCATGAAGGGAAAACTTTTCCAAGACACATAAGTGTTACTTGTGGTAGAAGTTCACTATCTACAGTTTTTAAAAAATTAGATAATATTTCAGTTTTCTCTAATCTTTTTGTAGTAGCGTTTAATGCTTCATAAACATTAACTAATTCTTCATATTTCATTTTATCTTCCTTAATAATAGCATTAATTAGATATCATTTAATAGTCTAAATTTAAAAATCATCTTTAGCTATTTTAACAGCACAATATTCTCCACACATTGCACACATTTCATTATCATCTATTTTACATTTGTCTTTATAGACTCTTGGTTTTGAGGAGTCAAGTGCAATTTCAAATTGTCTTTCCCAATCAAAATCACGTCTTGCTTTTGCCATTTCACTTTCTCTTTCCCAAGCTTTTTTAAGACCAAGAGATACATCTGCAACTTCAGCAGCTATTTTAGTTGCAATAACACCTTCTTTCACATCTTCAAGTGAAGGTAAGGATAAATGTTCTGCAGGGGTAACATAGCATAGGAAGTCTGCACCACTTGATGCAGCTATTGCTCCACCAATTGCTGAGGTTATATGGTCATAACCTGGTGCAATATCTGTTGGAATTGGTCCAAGTACATAGAATGGTGCTCCATGACATAATGTTTTTTGAAGTTCCATATTTGCTTTTATTTGATTTAGTGGAATATGTCCTGGTCCTTCAACCATTACCTGGACTTTTTCTTCTTGTGCTCTTTTAACAAGCCCTCCAAGAGTTACAAGTTCTTGAATTTGGGGAATATCACTTGCATCCTGTAAACATCCAGGACGTAGGCCATCTCCTAAACTTAAAGTTATATCATATTCATATGCTATTTCAAGTAAATAATCGTAATTTTCATATAATGGATTTTCACATTCATTGTGTAATATCCATGATGCTAAAAAGGTTCCTCCACGTGAAACAACACCCATTTTTCTTTTTTGATTTTGGATTTTAGGAATAATTTCTTTAGTTATTCCACAGTGAAGGGTCATATAATCTACACCTTCCTTTGCTTGAGATTCAATAACTTTAAAGAACAGGTCGCTATCCATATCAATAATTTCTTTATTGTTATTTAAGGTATGAACTCCAGCTTCATAAATCGGTACAGTTCCTAGAGGTACATCTACTTCATTAAGTATTGCTTTTCTAAATTCATTAAGATTAGGTCCTGTACTTAAATCCATAACTGTATCTGCACCATATTCTACTGCAAGCTTTGCTTTTTTCACTTCTAAATCTAAATCTTCAATTTTACTTGATGAACCAATATTTGCATTAACTTTAGTTGTAAGGCCAGCTCCTATACCACACACATTAGTATCACGATTAATATTTTTAGGTATTACAATAGTACCATTAGCTAGACCATGAAGAATTTTATTTACTTCTACTCTTTCATATTCAGCAACAGCTTCCATTTGTGGAGTAATATTGCCTTTTATAGCTTCGCTCATCTGAGTCATTTAATCCCTCTTTAAATAATGTTTCAAGTTTTTAAATCCTTTTATTTTCTTTTATAAATTTAATCTTTATTTTATAAGTTTAATCTTTAACATTTAATATTATTATTTTTTTTTATTAGGATTTAAAAAAATTTTATAGAT
>CAYQMW010000008.1:0-26828 GCA_964418715.1 uncultured Methanobrevibacter sp.
AAAAAAAAAAAAAAAAAAAAAAATTAAAATTTATAGGCAGATGTTTCTATCCTCAAAACAAAAAGAATAAATTTTAGCTCCTGGAAAGGCCATTATAAGGATGAAATAAAAGTTCCAATATTGAGTTATGAGGAATGGTAATTAAAAATATAAAAAAATAAAAAAATAAACTTATTATTTTTTTTAAAATTTTTGAAAAGAGGTCATGATTAGGTTTTAGTAAAATATAATTGAATTATTGCAATATATTTAATTTAATATAAAATATTTTTTAATTTTGTAAATATATTCCTATACAAAACTACAATGATTTTGAGCAATTATATTCATGTCCCACACTCTTTTTCAAATAATCTCTAATTGTATCCGCATAATAGCAGTGCCCTTATATCAATTTATTAAAAGTAACTATGCAATTATCATCTTTTGAAAATTCAGCAAAAGAATCTTTAATAAATTTAACCCATTCTTCATTTCATTGTTTATTCCACCAATACTTTATACTAGGATTTCAACGTAGTTTATAATCTTCATTCTATTTCTTAATTTTGTAAAAGGAAAAATACTCTCAAAATATAATTAAAAATCATTTTGAATCCCATTAAGTTCATAATGTACCATAATTACATCATCCTTAACAGCTAAATTAACTTAAATTCTTCTTAATTGCTAAAGACAATATTATATAGTACAGATACATAATACATTAATTCATCATTAACATTTTTAAGGTCATCAACCAACTCATCATATTCTGGAAATTTCTTTTGAATATCTTGAGGGGAAATATTAGAATCATTGTTTTCTAATTCAAATTCATACCAACGATTATATTTGGATTGCCATTTAGTTAAATGGTTTCTTAAACGACCATTTAAAACACGAATTGTAATATCGATTATTTTATTAGAGTTATTATTTCGTAATTTAGAAACCGGAAATTCTTTTAATGTGCTCCTAGTTATTTTAAAGAATTCATACCAAGATTTATAAACCTCATAAATAACATCATTCTCCATATCCAATGGTATTCCCAATTTTCTTGTAGATAATTCAACCCATAACTTATATGCAATCTCTTTATCTTTATTATTCGGTTTAAATTTAATAAAAGTACTTCCAATCCCCAAAGACTTTTCATCAATCAACATATTCTGATTAAAATTAAATAAATTAAAATAACTTCTAACTTTTTCAGAATCTAATAACACTAAAACTAAAATAATTATAACGACAAGAAGATGAATTTTTAAAGAAATGTTAGGAAAATTATAATCAAAAGTGAATAAATTCATTAACTACACCTATTATATTTCATTTGATTTCTCGGATTAACTTTCTTATCTTGCATTTTAAGTTTATTTTCAAAAGCTTTTTCGATGATAACTTTCATAGCGGATCTATCCTCTGTCCAATTGTACAATATTGCATAATTTGTATTCCAATTTGCAACAAATCTATCCGGCAAGTCTTTATCTAAACATTCCTTTTTATTATAACAATTATGCGTAGGTAACAATAAGCCAACCAATCCCGCCTCCTTAAGTAAACCAGCTGAAATTTCCCAATCAACATGTTTACGACAATGAGTATGCGGTCCGATTAATACTACTAGAACTGAAGTATCAGAAATATAATTTTCTCTGATTAATCTTTTAATATAATCTGTACTCAAATCATCATCAATATCTCCTAATTTAACCGATTTATTTATAAATAAATCACCAAACAATTTTTCAAATTTGCTCCTATAAAATTCATCATCTTTATGATAATAACTAATAAATAATTTATGTTTTGTCATCTAAAATCACCTAATAAATCTATTAACAATACTATAATAAACAATTTATGTGAGAGCATTTGAAAAGTAAATGATATAAATTTATTTACATTATGCTCTTATTCTAAACCAATTCATGGCACTTCAAAAACTTGTGTGATTTGATGTTTCACTATTATTGTGACACAAAATTTTAACATTTTAATTCTTCTTTATTTTTAATTTAGAAATAGCAAGCTTAATATATAAGTGAAATTTATATATTAATAGTATTAAAATAAAAATAAAAGCTCCATATGAATGTAGGGACTTAAAAGTAATAAATTGCGATTTTTTATCAAATTTTCCGAATTCTGTCAATAAGCTGGCCTTTCGCGTTTTGGATGTGAAAATATAGGTAATAATCCTGTTTTAATATTGTTGAACTCATGTTTTTCATTCCCCATAATCTTTATTTTTTCCAAATTCCATATTGGTATTAAATATCTGTAAATCGACCTATCTACTGATATAAAATTATATTTTATCATATCTGTTTCAATTTCTGTTATATCTATATTAAATCTTTCTTTTTTAAATTCAAATTGGACATATATTTCTCCTTTTGTAAATTTTTGACTCATTAATTTTTCTTTAAATAATTTTATTTCCATTATTATAACCTCAAAAAAAATAAAAAAAATTATTATTAATCGATTATTAATATCATTGATAATATCAGATTAATCAATAAATTAAAAAAAAATTATTTATTCTTCTTTATATACTGTAATGGTTTCTTTTAAGTGATTTCCCGTGTAATGGGTTCCTGGTTTAACAAGAATATTATAATTATTTAGTGCGAGATTAATGGGTATTGCTGCTATTCCATTTGAATCTGTATATTTGTAGTATGTTCGATTGTTAATCTCAAAAACAACATTTACATTGCTTAAGGTAGATCCATAGTTATCGTATACTTGCACTGAATAGGTATTTCCTTTTTCAATATCTGCTCCCATACTAACTATATTTATAGGCCGGTCTTCTACTATTATTTGAACAGTTTTTTTATAAGCGGAATGTCCGTTTTTACCATTATAAATAATTGTGGCTTCATATATTCCAGATTTCAAGTTAACTGTAAGATTAATATCTCCATTACTATTTGTCTGTTTCACATATTTTTTATCTCCAATTGTTATATTCAAATATTCTCCAACCAGTGCTTGTCCAAACTGATTTACAAGATTGGCGGTGAAGAGTGTATCGTCCCTATAATATTTGTGTGTGTTTAAAGAGTTTATCTTAGTGGTAATATTAAGGATTGTTATATTAACTGTAAGATTACAACCTTCATATCCTCTATTTGATTTATAATTTATTAGTGCAGTGTAATTTCCAGATTTAAAATTAAGACTTAGATTAAATTTACCAGATTCATCACTTGTTCTATAGTAAATGTGATTGTTTATAGTAATAGTGAGAAAGCTTCCATTTAATGCTAATTTTTCATTAGTGTAAGGGTTTATTACAAATAATTCTCCCTTTAATTCTGTACCATTTTTATAATACATTATTATATTATTTGAAAGGATTTCTGTTTTATATGGTAATACAGTTATTTTTACTGTTGAATTAGAATTTTCATAACCATTAGTTCCCGGATAATTAATAATTGCATTATAAGTTCCAGGTTTCATTGTGAGATTTAATTCTATTAATCCTTCTTCGTTACTTCTTTTATAATAGGTTCGATTATTCAATTCGATTGTCATATATGAGTTGTTTAATGGTTGATTATTAGAATCTATTATCCGAGCAACAAATACTGTACCATTATGATAATATAATTCTGTATTTTGAGCTATAATAGAAGTGCATAATTTATGAATAATCAATGTAGAAGTAATATTTGATTTTTTATGATTATTATCTCCATTATAAGTGGTTACTATCGAATATTCGCCTGCAACAAAATTTAAGGGGATATCGGCATAACCTTCATCATCAGTTGTTTTATAATAAATTCGATTATTAACTGTTATTTTAACAGATGCACGTGGAATAGGAAGTTCATTTTCATCTATCAATCTAACAATATAAGGAGTTCCATCTTTATAATCCATTTCTAACTCATCACAGTCAACTTGTAAATATGTATCTAATTTATTTGTTTTAACTTCAATATTGGAGGTACAATAAGCATATTGAAAACCAGTATAATTAAAAATACATAGGGCAGTATAATTTCCTATACTATTGTATAGAGTTAAATTTGCTTGACAGTTATGAATTGGCCGATAATATGTATTATTATCAAGTAAAATTTTAACATATTTACCTTCAATACTATTAGGATCTTTTACTTGAAGATTTATAATTAATGGTGTTTTATCATACTGTTTCATAACTACATCAGGAGCATTTAATGAGATATCAGTTAAATTCTCCTCTTCACCAATAATATTGTCTTCATTATTTTTAGATTGTAATAATTCATGTTTTTTTATATATGTATTATTTGTATTGTCTTCAATTCTGTTGTATTGATTTTGATTATAATGATTATTTTCATTAGAATTTATGTCCATATCTGATACATCATCTAAACAATCATCATTATGATTAATTTCTGTAGCATTTATACAACTTGCAGAAAACACAATTAAAAATATACAAAAAATAACAAATAATGCATTTTTAGAATATTTTCTTATATACATTGTATTACTCCATACTATTTTTATAGAATACACATAAAACACAGAGTAGAATAAATTATCTACATTTATTTTTAAAATATTAATGTATATAAAGTTTTTTATTAATTAAAGAATTATAAATTTAATTTGAGAAATAATATTAATTTTAAACTAATATTTTAAAAATCAGAATTATTTTAATCAATTAATTTTTTTAATAATGGAAATTATTTTAAAAAGAAAAATTTATTAAAATATTTAATTATATTAAACAGTTGACTGTGAACTATCATAATTACTTATTAAAAATGTTGTACTGTTATCATAACGATTAATTGTTATATTTTTCTCTTCTTCATCATCAATATCCACATTTATATTAAGGTGAACATTTTCATCATCATAAGTTATATTAGAACTATTTAATGCAATATTACTATTATTACTAAGATTATAAAAATTTACTGGACTTCCCATACTTATTTCAGGTGTAGCAACTAATAATCCAAAAACAAACAATGTTAAAATAAGTAAAAGAGTGAAAAATATAGCATATTCACCGTCAGATCCTAATTTAATTCCACCATTGATTTTATTAGACAACTTATAATAATCCTTTTTTATTGGAGAAAATAAAGGACACCCACTAGGATTCAATAAATCTAAAATAATGTGAGATAAAAAACCAGAAAATATTGCTAAACCAATTAAAAAATTAAAATACATAATCATTAAAGGAATAATCAAAATAAAAATACTATGCAACTGTCTATGATGACCCTTAAAAAATCCATACTCCAAAGGATCTAGTATGATTGATGATATAATAACAAGTATAATGAACTTTATAAATTCAAAAAAATTATTAATGAAAATTAAATGAAATGGACGAAGTACAATAAATCAACTAAAAATGCTGATGCTAAATACCCCATTCCTAAAATAATTGCAATAAATAAAAAATAAGGTTGTTTAATTGCAGTATATTTGAAATCTTGCTTATTTATCCAAGTAAAATAAGACAATGTACCTTTCTTCACTTCCTGTGAAAACTCTGTTTCATAGGTGTTTGCTACAATATAAACATTTCTCATATGAACTAATGTATAAAATATAATATAACTGTCATCACGTATAGAACTAAAATTATCAATCAGTAATACTAAAGTATCCTCTTTTTTAAAAATAGCCTCTTTAAGAGGATATGTTATAATATTATCAGTTTCCATAGCTTCTTCAGAATTTTCCATAAGAGAATCTGTTTGGGTAGTATTTACTTTAAATAATTTGGGCAAATTATTTAATCTAAATGTTTTAATGAAATTTTTATTTGACATCTGTTCAAAATCAAATATTGTTGTTTCAACAGTTTCTTTTTTAACAGGATATAATCTGAATCTATATTTATAGTTATAATCCTCTGTTATGTCCTTATTATTTTTTTTGTTTATTAATTTCTGATTTTTTGATTTGATTGGATTTTCTTCATAATATTGTATAAAATGATCACGAAATTCTTTAACCAAATAAGACACCGTTTTGGAACTTAATTTTTTATATGTTTCATTTAAAAAATGATTATCAATTTCACTAATAATATATTTATTAGATTTAGGATAAGGAATAGTAATAAGATTAGAACATTCTGAGAAAACTTTTTTAAGTTCTTTAAAATCAGCACCATATAACAATATATACCTATTTTCTTTTAGTTGTTCCGCTATCCGATAATAGTTAATAGACATTATTTACACCAATTGAATGAATAATTAAAATTTAATAAGGAAAAATAAATATTTAATAAATAAATATAAAATTCTATTTTATGGTTTTTTACTGTGTTTTATGTTTAAAATTTTATTTGATATTCTATAATTAGTGAATTTCACTAATTAAAGGAAATTATTTATTTTATCTACTTTTCCTTCAAATTTAGTTAGAATTTTAACTTAAAAGATGGCATATTATTATAATAATCTATGTTCTTTATGGGTAATTAAAATTCATAACTATTATCGCAGATATATTAAAACTTACTATATATAGTTTAGATTTTTTTAACTAAATTTATTTCTTATTTTTAAAATTTTCATTAATTATAATTATTTTTTAATTTGACTTTGTCGAAATCCTATTTGATTTTTGCAAAGTCTTTTTTTAAATAAGATTATAATCTGCAAAAATTTACCCCTCTCTAATAATAATTAAATTCATTATTGAAATTCAGCCTATAATCCTAGTGGTTTAACATATGCAATAACCTCTAGGTTTTTTCTAATTTTCTGCAAAGTTTTTCTATACTTCATTATCATAGACACATTGGACTTAATAAATAATCAAAAAAGTGTTTAAAAATTTTTGGATATTTAAAATAGATTTAAAAAAATTATGAGAATATAAAAAACTTTTCTCTCATTATATTTTTAAAGTAGAGAATATACATGCTTTTCAATAATTCTCCTAAAATTTATTTAAGATTATTTCATAAATCAGAATTTTATTTTTAAATTAAACAATATTTATTTGAATCTGAAATTAATATACTTATAAATCTTTTATTGATTCTTTTGTTTTTATAATAATTGTATTATCTTTAATATCCCAATATAATTCATCACCCACATCAATATCAAATTTTGTTCTGATAGCAGAGGGTATACTCGTTGCTAATCTAGTTATGTGCGGAGATTTCAACAGTAGTGTTCTTTTTGATGAAGAACATAAAAACAAAAACTTTTCAATGCTACTACACTATCTTAAAAAAGATGGATTAGTCGGAGCTTACCATCATTTAAAAAGAGAAAAACATGGAAAAGAATCTGAAAATACCTTTTTCTATACTAAAAAGTTAAACCATCCTTTTCACTTAGACCATGTTTTCTCAGCACCATATATTACAAAAGATTTAAAAATAGTTGATAATATCAAATGGATTAAACTAAGTGACCATTTACCATTAGTTTTTGAAATTGATGAAAGTAAATTTTAGAGAGTGCTGATTAAAAACACCCTGCTTTTATCTGCTTTATACCCTTACGTAAATATATAATAAGTGCAATAGCAGATATAACAGAAGCAGCCAACATTAAAAATGACACAGGGTAATTATACAATGTATTATCCAACTGTAAAAAGTCACTTACATAACAGGTAAAGTTGTTCAAGAAGTGTACAGTCATTGGAACAAAAATATTGTCTGTTTTTAAATACAAAATACACATACATAATCCAAAGACAAATGCACTGATCATTCCACCGAAATCATGTAAAATTGCAAATAAAAATGAAGACACGAGCATTGCACCAATTATACCAATTCTAATTTTTAGACGATTAAACAATACTCCTCTAAATACCAACTCTTCAACAAGTGGTGCTCCAACAATACCCGTAATCAAATCAAGATAATAATATATTGGACCTACCTCTTCTATGCTGAAATCCATAGTCGGGACCCATGTCGGATCAAAAACTGAAAGGACTATACTGAATACTGAAATAATTGATATAAAGATTGTTGCAAAAAACAAGTTAATTACAAATAGATATAATATTTCTTCACGATTTGAAGGTGAAAATATATCATGAATATCCTCTTCAAAACCGGAAGTTCCTCTAAGAGCATATATGAAAAATACAAGCATTAATAAGTGGACTGTTAAAATAAACAAATCATCATATTTTTCATATGCCGGTATAATGTATACTAACATTATAGATATAACTGCTGATACTATAATAGCCCCAACAAGTTCCCGTAATTTGATTGTTCTTAATCTAACATTAAAATCAGTAACTGAAAAATCCATAATTCAACCTTCAAAATAAAAATTACATTAAAGAAATAACTTTCTAATAATACTATTTATATTATTAGTTCAAAGTAATAAAAGTTTATAAAATAATAGCTAAAATTATTAACTTTTTTTAAATAAATAAAAAACAAGTAAAAATTAAAATTAAAAAATAAAAAAAGAATAAAAAAAATATAAACCTAAATATTAAGTGTTTTAAAAAAATGGAAAATGGGTTAGTGTTTTACACTTAACCTTTTAAGTCTATATTAAAGTTTTCACCAGCATACTCATTTAATGACTTGACATTAATATCAGTATGTACTGCTGCCTCAATTGCATTAAGTGCTGCTCTTGCACCTGCAAGGGTAGTTACATAAGGTATACCAAGTTCAATTGCAAGACGTCTAATAGTATAACCGTCAACAGCAGCCTGTTTTCCATAAGAAGTGTTTATTATCAAATCAATTTCATGATTTAATATTTGATCTCTAATATTAGGATTTCCCTGGGAAACTTTTTTTACCTTTTCAATTGGTACTCCCCTTACAGAATCAGCAGTACCTGCAGTTGCACAGACTTTAAATCCTAAATTATGTGCCTTCTCAGCAATTGTCTGGATTTTCTTTTTATCCTTTTCACGTACACTGATGAATATTTTACCTTCTTTAGGTAAATCCATTCCAGCAGACAGCTGTGATTTGTAGAATGCTATTCCTACATCATCATCAATACCAATAGCTTCACCGGTTGATTTCATTTCAGGTCCAAGAATTGTATCTGCCTCTGGTAGTTTCAAGAATGGGAATACTGATTCTTTAACAACAACATGATCTATTTAATTTCCTTTGTAAGGCCAAAGTCCTTAAGCTTGTAGCCGGTCATGAGAAGTGTTGCAATCTTTGCAATAGGAACACCAATTGCCTTACTTACAAACGGAACAGTCCTACTTGCCCTTGGGTTTGCTTCAATAATATATACCATTTCAGTATCTAATTTTACTGCATACTGAATATTCATTAAACCTACAACATCAAGTTCTAGTGCAAGTTTACGAGTGTTTTCCTTAATCTCATCAATTAAATGTTTTGGTACAGTATGTGGCGGTATTACACATGCTGAATCTCCTGAGTGAACACCTGCCTCTTCAATATGTTCCATTATTCCTGCAATAAATACATCTTCACCATCAGCTAAAACATCAACATCAAGTTCAATTGCATCTTCAAGGAACTTATCAACCAGGATAGGATGTTCAGGTGAGACTCTTACTGCTTCTTTCATATATTCTTCAAGTTCACCGTCATCATAGACTATTTCCATTGCACGTCCACCAATAACATATGATGGTCTTACAAGAACAGGATAACCTATTCTGTTTGCTTCTTCTTTAGCTTTCTCATATGAGTGTACAATACCAAATGGTGCCTGATGAATATTTAGCTTAGAGAGTAATTGTGCAAATCTGTCCCTGTCTTCTGCTATATCAATACTGTCATATGGAGTTCCAAGAATCTTTACACCTGCATTTGCAAGTGGTACTGCAAGATTAATTGATGTTTGACCACCGAATTGTACAATTACCCCATCAGGTTTTTCTCTTTTTATAATGTTCATTACATCTTCATAACTTAAGGGTTCAAAGAAGAGCTTGTCTGAAATATCATAATCAGTACTTACAGTTTCAGGGTTATTGTTTATTAATATTGTTTCAATGCCCTGATCTTTAAGTGCAAGTGATGAATGTACACAGCAGTAATCAAATTCAATACCCTGACCGATTCTGATAGGACCTGCACCGATAATGACAATCTTCTTATCCTTATCACTATCTACAATTAGCTCATCTCCCCTATCATAGGATGAGTAGTAGTATGGTGTTTTAGCTGCAAACTCTCCACCACAGGTATCTACCATTTTATAGTGAGTTATGATCTCTTCATCTTCCTGAAGTTTATCGATTACACCTACATTAACACCAACGATTTCTGCAAGTTTTTTATTTGTAAAACCTAATTGTTTAGCTCGTCTAAAGTATGCTTCGTCTTTGAGCTTGTCTAATGTTAAACCTTTTTCAAAGCTTACAATGTTTTCAATCTTATCAAGGAAGAAAGTGTCGATTTTTGTCAAATCAGACAATTCCATTAAATCCATACCGTCTTTAATAGCTGAATATAATGCCATAAACCTTTCATCATCAGGGTTTTCAAGTGAATCTTTTGTATATTCTACATCTTCAAAACCTTCATAGCCCAAGTCAAGAGATCTTAATGCTTTTTGGAATGCTTCTTCAAAGGTTCTTCCAATAGCCATAACCTCTCCTGTTGCTTTCATCTGTACACCAATTTCACGGCTGATACCTTTAAATTTATCAAATGGCCATCTTGGGACTTTAACTACAACATAATCAATACTTGGTTCAAATGATGCAGGAGTTTCTTTAGTAATATCGTTTTTAATCTCATCTAAGGTAAGGCCTAATGCTACTTTAGAGGAGATTTTTGCAATAGGATAACCGGTTGCCTTACTTGCAAGAGCACTACTTCTACTTACCCTTGGGTTAACCTCAATAACCTTATATTCGCCAGTTTCAGGTTTAACCGCAAATTGAATATTACATCCACCATTAATACCTAAAGCCCTAATGATTTTAATAGATGCATCTCTTAATTTTTGAGCATATTTATCTTCCAAAGTTTGTGCAGGTGCAACAACAACACTTTCTCCTGTATGTATACCCATAGGATCAATGTTTTCCATACTACATACAATAATACATGTGTCGTTTTTATCACGCATAACCTCATATTCAAATTCTTTCCAACCGAGAACAGATTCATCGATTAAGACCTGGCCAATAAAACTCATATCCAATCCATGTTGAGTAATCTGGATTAATTCCTCTTCATTATTTGCAATTCCTCCACCAGTACCTCCTAAGGTAAATGCCGGCCTTACAATTGCAGGATAACCTATATCCTTAATAGCTTCAAGTGCCTCATCAACAGATTCAACTGCATGACATTTTGGTATAGGTTCATCAAGTCTATCCATAAATAATGCAAAAAGGTCACGATCTTCTACATTTGCAATAGTTTCAACATCAGAACCAATAACTTTTATTCCTTCAAGTAATCCTTTCTCTCCAAGACCTGTTGCAATATTAAGACCAGTCTGTCCACCCATAGTTGGAAGTATTGCATCTACATTTTCCTTATCAATGATTTTCTTAACAAGTTCTGGAGTTAAAGGTTCTGTATAAACAACATCGGCCATATCCATATCGGTTTGAATAGTTGCAGGATTACTGTTAACCAAAACAGTTTCAATACCTTCCTCTCTTAAAGATTTACATGCTTGAGAACCAGAGTAATCAAACTCTGCAGCTTGACCAATTTGAATAGGACCAGAACCAATTATTAGTACTTTTTTAATATCCTTATCCACAGGCATTTTATCACACTTTTAATCATTAAATAATAATCCTAATAATTTATAATAGTTTCCTTAAATTCATCAAATAACATATTTGTATCAGTAGGCCCTGGAGTTGCCTCTGGGTGATACTGAATAGTTTTAATAGGTAACTCTTTATGGAGGAACCCTTCAGGAGTTCCATCATTTAAACTTACCTGTGCAAGTTCTAAATCAGTACCTTTAAGTGAATCAGCATCAACAGCAAAACCGTGGTTTTGACTGGTAATATATACTTTACCAGTATTTAAATCTTTTACCGGTTGATTTCCTCCTCTATGACCAAACTTCATCTTAAATGTTTTTGCACCAAATGTTTTTGCAATAACAAGTTGACCCATACAAATACCAAACATAGGAAGTCTCTCTGTAAGATGTGAAACATTATCAATTGTTTCAGTTAATCTTGCAGGATTACCCGGTCCACAGGAGACAAGTAAACCATCAACACCATAATCTAAAATATCCTGATAAGCAGTATCATATGGTACGCGAACAACACCAATATCACGGTTAAGGAAATTTTCAATTATACTTGTTTTAACACCACAATCAATAATAGCAACCATATGTTTATTATCTTCCCCATAAACTTGAGTTTCTTTTGTTGAAACTAAAGGAACAAGGTCCCTATCTACAATACTTTTCTGTGATTTTGCAAGGTCTAAAAGTTCCTCATCACTAATATCTTCAGTAGTCAATGCACCTTTCATTGACCCTTTAGTTCTTATTTTTAAAGTCAAATCTCTTGTATCAATTCCACTAATTCCAGGAATTTCAAATTCTTCTAAAAAATCGTTTAAGGTTTTCTGAGAAGTGTATCTTGAAGGTTTCTTACAGACTTCCCTTACTATAAATCCGTCAACCTGAATTCCTTCAGATTGATAATGTTCTTCTGATACACCATAATTACCTTCTAAAGGGTAAGTTGACATTAAAATTTGTCCCTTAAAAGAAGGGTCTGTTAATGATTCAGTGTATCCGACCATACCAGTTGAAAATAGAACTTCACTAATCTTTTTAGTCTAATAACCAAAATAATAACCTTTTACTATAGTTCCATCTTCTAAATCTAATTTGGCCCAATTTTCCTTTTAATCACCATAAGCAAATAATATTCTTAAACCTCAAAAGCAAATTTTTCATAGGTTTAACATATTAATTTAATTTATGTTTAAGTCATTATTTTAACTTAACTATAATCACAAAATTTTAGTGAATTTTGAAAAAATAAAATTTAAATAAATATGAATTTTGGTATTTTTCTGTGACTATACACATAGGGTGAAAAATAATTTATAAAAAAGTATTCTATAGAAAACAATTTTTGGAAAAATACCAAAATAGTATTATATAAAATATTAATTTTAATAAAATTATAAAAAAGTATTTTATAGAAAACTATTTTAATAAAAAATTAAAAATAGTATTTTATATAATACAAAACTAATGACAATAGGAAAAATTGTATAACATATTAAATAAGGATAGTGAAAAAATGATTAATCGACCTCTTTACATGGCCAAAATTAATAATTTCATAAATCAGGACATAATAAAAATAATAACAGGGATTCGACGTTCAGGAAAATCATGTTTTTTAAAATTAATAAAAAATGAACTTATAAAAAACGGAGTTAATGAAGAAAATATATTATTGATTGATTTAGATCTTCCACAATACAGAAATATCAAAACTGCTAGGCAACTTGATGAAGTAGTATTAGATTTTATTGATAAACATAAAAACCAAATTTATCTATTTTTTGATGAAATTCAAAATGTAGATGAATGGGAATTAAGTATTAATAGTTATTATAAATTAGATAACACAGAAATATTCATTACTGGATCAAATTCCAAATTAATGTCAAAAGAATTAGCCACATACCTTACTGGAAGATATGTATCAATTCAAATCTATCCTTTTTCATTTAATGAATTTATTGAATATAAAAAAGAGTTAGGAGATACTCCTCACTTAATAAATAAATTAAATACCGAAATTGAAAATTATTTTGAAGAATATATTAGTTATGGAGGTTTACCTGTAGCAATATCCTCAAAAGGAGATAAAGAAATAATATTAAATGATTTATATTCCTCAATTATTTTACACGACATAATTGAACGTCACAACCTAAGAAATGTCAGATTATTTAATAGAATTGTGAAATTTTTAATAGAAAATATAGGTAATTTAATTTCTGCTAACTCCATATATAAATATTTAAAACATGACAAGATGAATATTACAAAAAATACAATTTATAACTATTTAGACTACTTAGAAGAAGCATATATTCTTTCAAGAATAACCCGTGAGGATTTAATTGGTAAAAAAGAAATATATGGTCCTGAAAAATATTATTTGATGGACATAGGATTTTATAAATCTCAATTAGAAGAAAAACAACAGAATATTGGCCGTATTTTAGAAAATATTGTATATCTTGAATTGCTTAGACAAGGATATAAAATTACAATTGGTAAATTTAATGATTTAGAAATTGATTTTATTTGTAGAAAAGAAAATAAAAAAATATACATTCAAGTTACAAACTACTTATCTGATGAATATATAACCCAACGTGAATTCAACCCACTGCTTAAAGTCAAAGACAACTATCCTAAATATGTACTTAGTATGGATAAGATTAACACATCAAAAGAAGGTATTGAGAATATAAATATTATAGAATTCTTAATAAACCCTGAAATAATTTGTAAATATTAGAAAAATATTAGTTTTCACACCCTCTCGGAATCTTTTTAAATAGATTTAAAGTGAAAAACTTTTAATGTAAAAAAGATTTAAGGGGAGGTTGAAATGAAACAAAAAACTATTTTTGATGTAATCGAAGAAGAAGGCAGCATATTCAAAAACCGTGAAGTTTTCACAACTGAATATGTACCTGAATTCTACCAGTATCGGGACCATCAACTAGATTCTATGGCATTTCACTCAAGAAGAGTTGAACATAATCGTGCCCCCTACCACATGTTACTTAAAGGTAGAAATGCTACTGGAAAAACCAGTACTCTAAAGAGATATTTTCAGCTAATCTCTGAAAGATTTCCCAATGTTTTTACAGTATACATAAATTGTAGAATACACAGGACAGAATATCAAATATTTTCAAAAATATATCATGAAATATTTCATGAAAATATTGCAAGTCTTAATACCTATAATTTCTACAATCGTATAATGGATTATTTAATTGAAAATAAGATAATTCTTATTGTTGCACTTGACGAGTTTAACAATATTAAAACTCCAATAGAATTAAATAGGACATTGTATACATTCTTAAGAGCCCATGAAGAATATCCTACTGTAGAAATATCTGTAATATGTGTTAGTTCTGAGCGAAAAATCAATGCCACTGACTTGAATGTTTCAACAATACATCTGCCAATTGAAATACGTTTTCCCTTCTACACACATCATGAAGTCTACAGCATTTTAAAGCAGAGATGTAATCTTGGCTTTTACCCGGGAGTGATAAGTGACAATCTACTTGCAGATATAAGTGAAAATGCATATAGACTTGGAAATCTACGTATAGGCATTAAGAAATTAGAGCATGCCGGTGAAAAGGCCGAATTTCGTGGCAGCTGTAAAATAGAAAAAGAAGATATAAATAACTATTTTAAATGGAAATACTAGTCCTGTAGGAGAAGGGTTTGGATATTACTACTTTTTTTTAAAATTGAATTTAATAAGAATTTAAAGAACTAAACTACTTTTTTTAAAATACATAATTTGATTAACAATAGCTAAACTACTTTTTTTTAAAAAAAAAAAAGAGAACAAATACAAAAATAAAGTTAAAATAATAGAAAAAATAGTTAGTTGAATCAATATCAATATTGTGGATATTTCACCACAATATCCTCACTTGATATTGATTAAGTCATCAAATAGTTAGAGTTTTAACTCTATTTTTTATTTTATATTATTATTATATTTATACTTTTTTAATTTTAAATTGTGAGATGTGTGCTCTATATAAGTAAAATAAAACCACAACAACACGAATTGTTTAAAACCAGGCATATTGAATTAAAAGAATGTGAAAATAAAAAAAAGGTAATGAATAAAAAATTAAAAAAAAGAATAAAAAGTGATGTTTAGCCTAAAATTTATTCATCTTCTTCTGTAGTGATATCAACATCTATAGGTTCTCTTTCTATAATATCATCTTCTTCTGTATCAATCCACAGTTGTTTAAGGTTATCAATTTTATGATCGTTTTTAATTTTAAGGATATCAACATTAACCTCTTTATCTTCAACAAGATCATTAGGCATGTTGAGTTTAACCTGTTTATTTAAATCACTTGTCGGTATCTTGATTTCAATCTCTTTTCTATTAAAGAGCAATTTCCAGATACTGACATTTCTAAGTTCCTCATTAATATTATCGACCATATTATTAATATTACTAGCTACAGCCCTATTTCTTTCTGTAACTTCTTTTTCAGTTTTATCTACAGCATTACTAATTTTCTGACGGGTTGTTTTATTATTAGCATTAAAAAGTTCTGTAGTTTCCTTAACTGTATCGATTATAGCCTCTTCCATTGTCTGGTTAATATTTTCGGTAACCTCATATAAGAGTTCATTACGCTGATTAACCTTATTTTGAAGAGCATATAATTCTGCATTTTCCACAATTTTATCAGGTAAAAATTCATCACTTGCAGTTGCAGTTAAACGTTGTGTAAGTGAGATGATTTCCTCTTTAAGAGAAGTTATTTCACTGTCTTTTTTATCATTTTCTTCTCTTAAATCTGCTATTTCACTTTTAAGAGTGTTTATTTCCTGATTTTTAATATCCAAATCATCTTTAATATCTTTTAATTCTTCCTCATGGACAAGTGCCTGTTCTTGAAGGCTTTGTTCATTTTCATTCTGAGATTGAAGCTGAGATATTGTTTCATTTAAACTTTCAATCTCCTGACTCTTTTCGTCTAACTGTTTAAGCTTATCTTCAATTATATTTAACTCATCAATTGAAAAGCTAGCTACTTTATCTCCTTTTGAAAATCCCTCTTCAGGTGAAAATATTGCTAATGTATATAATTCCACATCACCTTCAAGAGGAACATCATCAGTTACAGAATAAATTGTTTTAATTTTAGGGTCTGTCATTCACATCACTAATAGTATTTAATATATTACTATTAAATAAAATTTGTTAATTTTTAGATAAAATAAATAAAATTTTAATAAAGAAGATTTTAATATTTAATAATTTTTAAATAGATAATAAATAAAAATTAAGATTATATATGAAAATTTAATATTTCTTGAGAATTTTAATTAAAACATACTATCCAAAAGAGAGGATTACGGTGATAGAAAATTATATTATAAATTTTTAAGAAACTTTGATAAATTATAAAGGGTGAAAGTATGAAATCTAAAGATGGAATTATGGGATTTGTTGTTGGAGATGCATTAGGTGTTCCTGTTGAATTTGAAAGAAGAGAAGCTCTTGACATAGAACCTATTGTTGATATGATAGGACATGGAACATACAATCAGCCAAAAGGCAGTTTTTCAGATGACAGTTCCATGATATTTGCTACAATAGACAGCATCATAAATACTGATGAAATTGATTATGAAGATATAATGACCTGCTTTTTGGACTGGTATAAACATGGCAAATACACACCAACTGGCTACTGTTTTGATATTGGCATAACCACACGTATTGGATTATTGAATTATGAAGAAGGATTTCATCCGGTACAGTGTGGAGGGAGAGATGAACGGGATAATGGTAACGGTTCACTTATGAGAATTCTTCCAATGGCATATTATATTGGCCCTAAGGATAGCCTGGAAGTAGAGGATGTGGAACTTATATATGATATTTCAAAATTGACCCATGGCCATCCACGTAGTCTAATATCCTGCCATATTTATTGTGAGATAGCATGTAATTTGCTTAAAAATGATGGTAATCTAAGGGAAATTATGGCCCAATCATTTGATAATATTAAAGAATACTATAAAGACCATGAGTTTAAAGATGAGCTTATACATTTTGAAAGAATATTAGACAAATCCATCTTTGATGAAGACCGGGACAATATTTCAAGTAAAGGTTATGTAATAACCACACTTGAAGCAGTTATATGGTCTCTTGCAAATACAACAAATTACAAAGATGCAGTTTTAAAAGCAGTTAATTTAGGAAGAGATACAGACACCATAACTGCAATCTGCGGAGGAATTGCAGGTATTTATTATGGATATGATAGCATTCCTGAAGACTGGATAAATAGTATCATTAAAAAAGATGAAATATTAGATCTTTTAGATAAATTTGATAAATTTATAAATTGAAAAATTGGTAAATCACAGCCAAATAAAAGTTATAAAAGTAAAAAAAAAAAACTACAAAAAACTAAAACAATTTATAAAAAACAGTACAATAGTGGTAAATATGAAAACTGCAATAATATATGCATCCATACATCATAAAAACACAAAGAAAATTCTTGATGCAATGTGTGAAGTAAAAGACATTGACCTCTACACAATACCAGAAGCCAAAAATGCAGATTTTTCCACATATGATGTGATAGGCTTTGCATCAGGGATATATTATTCCAAGTTTCATAAAGCCATAGAAAAATTAGCAGGAAACATTGATTTAAGTGGAAAAAAAGTATTTACAGTATATAGCTGTGGTTTTAATCCCATTGATTACAGTAAAAGTATTCAAAAAACCATCAAGTCACAGGAATGTGAATATATAGGGGGTTTTTCCTGCAGAGGTTATGATACTTTCGGACCATTTAAGATAATTGGTGGAATATCCAAAGGCCATCCTAATGAAAAAGACCTGAATAAAGCCCGTGAATTTATAAAAAAGATTTAATTTAATAATACAATTTAGTTTCATTTTGTCTGTCTATATAATACAAAACTTTTATAAATATTATATATAGAATAATATTTATGACAGACAATAATAAGGAAAAATCTAGAAGAAGTAAAGAAATTTATGCAGTTGCTAAAAAATATCATATAGGAAAATTATTAAAATCTTCAAAAAAACGTAAAGTAGAGTCTAAAGATGGTTTTGATGAAGACCTTGATGCAAGTAACCTTAGACTAGCGTTTGAAGAGTTAGGTCCTGCTTTTATCAAATTAGGTCAAATTTTATCCACAAGACCTGATCTTGTTGGAAAAGAAATTGCAGCAGAACTTGAAAAACTTAGAGATAATACTCCACTAACACCATTTGAAGAGATACAAAAAGTTATTGAAAAAGAACTTAAAAAACCGTTAGATGAAGTATACTGTGAATTCGATGAAGAACCTCTCGGTTCTGCATCTATTGGTCAGGTTTATAAAGCAAAATTAAAAGAAACCGGTGAAGAAGTAGCAGTTAAAGTTCAAAAACCAGGTTCCTACGAAATTGTAGCAGAAGATGTAAAAATAATGAAAAAAGCAGCAAGAATAGCTGATAAATATATAACCGCTACAAGAACTTATAACCTACCTGCAATTGTAGCTGAATTTGAAAGATCCATTTTCAAAGAACTTGATTATATGGAAGAAGTTATGAACATCCAAAAAATCACCAAAAACTTTGAAAATGAAACATATGTAAGATACCCTAAAGTTTACCCTAGATTATGTACTGCAAAACTCATCAACATGGAACTTGTAAAAGGATACGATGTTACATACTTATATGATAATGAGGTAGAAGGTATTGACAATGTAAAATTAGCTGATGACATTGTTAATGCTTACTTTAAGCAAATGATGCTTGACGGATTTTTCCATGCAGATCCTCACCCTGGAAATATGATCATTGGTGAAGATGGTGTGCCATGTTTTATTGATTTAGGAATGATGGGAATTTTAACTGAAGACTTTAGAAGTGATTTAGCACAATTAATCATACTTTTATTTGACGCAAATCCAAATCATCTTATAAAACATTTAATCTATATGAAAATCCTCACTCCAGAACAGAACACTGAAGAATTAACCATGGATATTAATGATTTATTAAATCGTTACATGGGAGCAGAATTGGATCAGATGGATGGAGTCCTTGGAAAATTAATAGATACTATGATTAAACATGGAGTAACACTTCCAAGAGAATTTGTTATGATTGGAAGAGGATGTGCACTTATTGAAGACATTGGTTATAATTTAAATCCTAACTTTAATGCTTCAGAAGGACTTGAAAGAGTATCTAAAAGATTAATACGCCACAAGTTTAATCCTGTCAATCTTGCAACAGGCAGTATAAATTATCTACTTGAAGTGGAACACCTTCTTAAAGACTTGCCTGATAGAATCAACTCAACAATGACCAAAATTGAAAAAGGGGAAATTGAGATAAATGTAAAGATTGATCATTTAAATGAACTTAAAAATCAGATTTCCGCATCCTTAATTATTTCTGCATTAATTATTGGTTCTTCACTTGCTATTTTAGCAAATAATGGGCCAAAAGTCTATGACATTTCTATTATAGGACTTATAGGATTCCTTTTTAGTGCAATCATTGGTGCCTACATAGTTGTAAAATATGTTATTTGCGAATAAACTTGTATTTTAATACAAATTTATTTCTTTACTTTTTTTATGAAATTTCCTTAAATTTACCTTTTTTCTTTTTTATAAATAAATTTAAAAATATTAAAAAAGAAAATATAATTAAAAGTAAAAAGGTGTTAAAATGCTAGATGATGAGATGTATAAAAAAGCAGCAAAAAGAGCAGATGAAAAAATTGAGTTTATTCGCCATTTATATTGCTATGTTATAGTGAATGTACTTTTAATCATTTTAAATCTCCTTACTTCCCCAAACAATTTGTGGTTTTACTGGATTACCGTTTTCTGGGGAATCGGTTTATTACTCCATTTTATAAAAACCTATATTACAACAGGTAAAGTTAATGAAGAATACAGAGAAAAAATGATTGAAAAAGAAATGGAAAAAATGAAAAAATAAATTATAGATTTTAAATCAATGATTTATTTTCATTAAATCAATTATATTTAATTTATTAATATGTTTAATTAGTTTATTAAACTAATTTTACAATTCTTTTTTTATTTTACAAATACAAAAACAATATTTTATAAAAATGAATATAATATATCAATAATTATAAATACTATTCAAGTATATATAGTTTTAATTAATAAATGGTTGGTGCTATTTTTTGAAAATTAAGTGTCCTATTTGTGGAATTGAAAATAATGGAGACAAAACCTCTTGTAAGGCATGCGGCGCTCCCTTAAAAGATTATTACTCCGAAAAAGTCGAAACTTCACAGGATAATGATTTAAGCTTAAATAACAGCCCTGAAGATTTAGAAAAACCAACCTTAAAAGAATCTTCAGCTAATGAGGATAATGAAAAAATAGCTGCTGAAGAGTTTTTAGAGGCACTTGAAGAAAAACATGACTTAACAAATAGTGAAAATTTAGATGATTCCTTTAGAGATGAACCCTTAGAAGAAAATACTTATTATACGGATGAAGAGAGAGAATTAACTAAAAATATAAAAAAAGCCATTAGAAAACCTTCAGATGACTACATTATTGTAGATCACAGTGAAGATGAAATTGCTTATGATGAACAATTATCTGAAGAGATAATTGAAGAAAATGAAATAGTTTCTAGTGGAAGCCAAATCACTGCTGAGCATTTAATTGAAAGTGAAGAAAATTACGATGCCATTGAAGAAGCTAAAGAAGAGGAATACATTTTAGTAGAACATTCCCCTGAAGAAAAACTAGAAGAATATGAGTTCAGGGAAGAAACTGCATACGAAGAAGAATCAGAAGAAGAAATTGATGAAGAAGAATTATGGGAATATGAAATATATCCTGAACATTCATCAACTGAAGATAAAAGTATAGAAGAACGTGCAGAAGATATAAAAATAACAAGGGATTTTATTGAAAAACCTAAAGAGAAATGGTATAAAACCATATTTAAACGTGAGAAAAGATCTTCAGATGATAAAAAAATAGATAAAGACTCTTTTAGATATGTCCACAGAAAAGGTCTAATGATTTTAGGAATTTTAATACTAATTGCAATAGTAGGAACAATAACAATCCATTATATTGATGAAAACTCCTTAAATTACTTAACTCCAAGTAATTCAGAACCGGGAGAATATACAAATAATATTATATCATTTAAATTACCTACCACCTGGGAAAAATATAATAATACTGACAATAATGTTATTGGCAGTTATAAATCTGAGAAGGACGGCCATAGAATACTTTTAAGTGTTTATCAGTCAAAGGTTTCAGGCCGGAACTTAAATGAGATAAAAAGTTCAACAGAAGAGTTGGATATTAGAAGTGGTGCTTTAATTAATAGAACAAGTACTGAAAATATTAGCAATGTAGAAGTATATGATATTTTAAGTAGAGATGATACTAATAATTACCAATATCGTTCAATAGGATTTATTAAGGATAATAAAGAATATGCATTCCTGTTTGTATCTGATGATATAGATACATTTAATAAGGACATCAACAGTTTTAAATCCAGCCTTGAATTCCACTAAATACCTTCTTTAAAAAATAATAATATTATAAAAATGAGAAAGTTTTAGGAGATATATAGATTATATCATTTTTCATTTCAATACTGTCTTTTTTATTTGAGATAATAATTCCGTACTCTGCATCAAGTTTATTAATTGCTTTTTTTATTTGTTTATTATCTTTTTTACCTATCCCCACTTCAATTGGAATTGGTGATTGGAAGTGTTTTTGAATTATAAAGTCCACTCCCCCCTTATCTGCATCATAATAAACATTAAAAAATGGAAATTCCCCATTATATGATAAATTGTATAAACTAGAAGCCACTAAATTCTCAAGTAATATTCCTTCATAATCCTTTTTATCTCTAATTGTAGTCCCATACTCTTCAGTTATACTGTTTTTTATACTAGAAGTTGCAAGATAATATTTCCATGATTTTCTTACCCTTTTACTAGCTCCACCATATGCTTCATAATGGAATACTAATTGTGTTTTTTCTAAAATAGAAAGAATAGAATTTACTTTACTTTTACTAATATTTAAATTTGCAGCGATCTTTCCCTGACTAACTTCACCAGGTTTTTGAGAAGCTAGAAAAACAAGTAATCTAAAGGTATAATTCTGCAAATCATTAGTTAAATTATATTCATTAGCCATATCCTGAGTGATTATTTTTGAAATTGTAGATGATAATTCATATCGTATATCGGCTTTTTCTATTTTATTTAATGTTGATGGAAATGACCCATATTTAAGATAATTATCCCAATCATTTAAAGTATAATTTTCTAAAGCCAAGAGATCTTTTTTTATTTTAAATTCCCTAGTTTTCGCTTTTTCATATTTTCCATTTAAAATTAAATCTTTTATATCATCAGCTATATCTGATTGATAGTTATATTTTAAATTTAAATACTGAGAGTAATTTAAAGGTAATATTAATTGTAATTTTAGTCTTCTAGCAGCATCTGCGTTAAATGTTAAGTGTAGAGATGATGAACCTGTAACTATCAAAAATATATTGGGAGATTCATCATAGATTATTTTTCCATTTAATGCCCAATTCTTATCATAATGTGCCTCATCTATTAAAATAAATATTGGTTTTTCCAATAGAACTATATTAGTATTATGATATTTTTCTAAAAATACCTCTATAATATTGTAGATATTCACATCCCCTACAGAATTTAATTTCTCACAGGAGATATACAATACATCATGAGGATTAAGATTTTTATCTTTCATTAAATATTCATAAATTTGATAAAGTAATGTTGTTTTTCCAACACCTCTAAGCCCAGGTAATGCAAAAAATCTTTCTTCACTTTCAAAATTTAGAAAATCATCTATTCTTTTTGTAATTTTATTAAAATCATCCCTTTATTTAATATTTTATTATTTTTATCATTTAAGTTCTTATTAACCCTAAAGGGAAATTCTAATAATTGTTTGTTAATATAATTTTCCATCATTTCCTTCATATAATCACTAGCTGCTGACATGTTTTATAATATATTGCTTGTCCTTTATATATGTGTTCTAAATTTTGAACGACTATTTATAAATGAAAGTTCTAAATCTTGAACTATAGTAATTTATAATTTAGAACAAAATATTTTTTAAAAAATATCCAAATAAAAAAAAAATCTTATTTTATTTCTAGTTAATTCTTTAATATATATCTTATGAGAGGAATGAAAACTAATATTTAAAATATTGTTCGTTATTTATAAAATAAAGTCCTTTAAATATATTTCAATTCAAAATAATTTTTAGTTTTCCATTTAATAATAATTAAAATATAAATCAAATAAAATTAAATCTACTTTTTCATAAATCTCAATATTTATAAGAATAATTAAATATAATAAGAAAAGAAAATATTTAACCATATTACAAAAATGTTGTAGATTTACAAAGTTAAATAAAAAAATCAATATATATTTTACAAAACAGTTTAATAACAGTTAATATTATATAGTTAGTTAAGTAAAAATTAATAAAAATGATTACTTTAAAATTTTATTTTATTTAAATAAGGATTAGGGAAGATTATGTCAAAGTATTGTCCAAGATGTGGAAAAGAACATATCAACAATGAAGAATACTGTGTGGATTGTCATACAAAATTACCTGAGGACAAAATAGAACTTAATGACAAGACCCCTGAAAGTATCTTTCGAAATGTGAAAAATGAAACAGAAGAAAAAAAACATGTTAAAAAAGATACAGGTCTTGGAAGAATATTTACTTATGAAAAAACTAAAAACACTCCACCTAAAGTAGAAGACACTCCACAAGATGAAAAAATAGAAAAATCAAATATCAATGAAGAAAAAAGAGACAAAGCTTCTAAAAAACAGAGGAAAGCAGATATTCCAAAACAAGAAAATAAAGATACTACACCTAAAAAACAAAACATAATCAATATCTCCAAACAAGAAAACAAAAAGAAAACACCTACAAAAGAAGACAAAAACAAGGTTCCTAAACAAGAAAAAAGAACGAAAACTTCTAAAAAAGATTACAAAAACACTCCTCCTAAAGAAGAAAACAAAAAGAAAACACCTACAAAAGAAAATAAAGACACAAGATCTAAAAAACAAAACATAATCAATATTTCCAAACAAGAAAGCAAAAAAAATATTTCCAAAGGCGAAGATAAGCAACGAACTGCTAAAAAAGAAAATAAAAAAGATGAACCTGAAAAAAATAAAACTCCGCATATGGGAGGCCCAGGTAAACGTAAACTAATCTATGGAGGAATAATTCTACTTGCAATTTTCATATTGATTATTGTTGCAGGTACATTTACCACACATACTTCAACAAATGAAACTCCAAGTACAAATTATAATTTCACAGATTTTGTAGTTAGTATACCAAATAACTATAATCAAACTAATGATACTGACTTTCTAATCGAATTTTCAAAAGATAATGTAAATGTAAAATTCTATACAGTAAGCTTGTCAGATAATGGATATGAAGGAGCCCCTATTGAAGCCCTACAGGAAGGATCAATAAATAATATTGCATATACTCAAGAAGGAACAGTTCTCTATAACGAATTAATAACTCTTGATAATAATTATACAGCATATAACATAACCTATAGTGCAGGTGGAAATGTTACAAGAGATATTGGATTTATAAAAGGAAATAATGAATATGACATATTATTTACCACTCCAGAAAATAATGAGGCAAATCTTGAGAAGGTCGTATCAGAGATTATGCCTACATTAAAAATTCCAAATTAAAATTAACCATTGAATTTAGATTATTTTGAAAATAACCATTATTTTCTACAAATAATCTAATTAAAATTTTTAAACTATTTTTACAACTATTTTATAAATATTTTTTAAAATTAATCAGAAATTAAAGTGATTAGATGGGAAAAATCACATTAGGTAAGACTAAAATAAGAATAGAGAAAAATGGTTTTGGAGCACTGCCAATCCAAAGAGCAAGTGAAAAGACAAGTACATATCTACTTCAAAAAGCATATGATGCAGGTATGGACTTTTATGATACTGCAAGATTATATACAGATAGTGAAGAAAAGATAGGTATTGCTTTTAATGGTTTTAATGGAGAATACCCTCGAGAAAGCATTATACTTGCAAGTAAAAGTGGAGGACTTAACAAAGAAGATCTCCTTAAGGATTTAGAAACATCACTTAATAATCTTCAAACAGATTATCTTGATATTTACCAGTTACACAATCCTTCATTTTTACCAAAACCTCAAGAAGACAATGAAGTCTACGATACACTTCTAGATTTAAAGGAAGAAGGCACAATCAGACATATTGGTATAACCACCCATAAACACGAAATAGCTCTTGAAGCTATAAAAAGTGGTTTATATGAAACAATACAATATCCATTCTCATATATCAGTGATGTTAAAGATTTGGAAATTGTTGAAAGGGCGAAAGATGAAGACATTGGTTTTATAGCAATGAAAGCTATGGCAGGAGGACTGCTTAGAAGTTCAAAAGCAGCATATGCATATCTTAATGAATTTGATCATGTGGCTCCTATCTGGGGAGTTCAAAGAAAAGAAGAATTAGATGAATTTTTATCCTATATGAAAAGTGATGTTAAACTTGATGATGAACTGAGCCAAATAATTAAAAAAGAAAGAAAAGAATTAGGCGGAGATTTCTGTAGAGGATGCGGATACTGTTCCCCCTGCACTGTGGGAATTGAAATATTCAAATGTGCAAGAATGTCACTATGGATTAGGCGTATGCCATCAGAGCCGAGTTTAACTAAGGAAGCTCAGGAAATGATGATGAAAATAGAAGACTGCACATATTGTGGCAAATGTATAGAAAGATGTCCATATGAGCTAAATATTCCTGAACTTTTAGAGAAAAACCTTGAGGACTATAAGGATATTTTAAGTGGTAAAATTAAACTTTAAATTAGCCAATATAATAAACCTAAAACCAGTGAAAATAAGAATGGAATAAAATTATAGGAATTAATCAAAATTTAAAC
>CAYQMW010000009.1:0-25954 GCA_964418715.1 uncultured Methanobrevibacter sp.
ACATAATCAAATGTTAATAAAGATTTAAAATTATAAAAAAGAAGAATTATTAAATAAAAAATAATTAAAAAGTTATAGTAAAATTAGATTAATTATAAACTTTAATTTAATTTAAAAAAAATAAAATTTATAAAGTAAAACAACATAAGTAAATATTAGGGAAAGATGTTTTTTTCTATTAATGAAAAACACGGTTCTTAATCTACAATTTTAAGAAAATGTTTCATTAATTCTAAGGGCATGACAGAAGAATATGGCTATTACTTAATGTTATTAGCTAAAAATTAGAAACTAACGGTGTTGTGTCCTTCACCCTAAAAAATACTTTTTTTAAAACTTTTGTTCTAATTTTATCAACAATCTAATACTTTTTTTTAGCTTTAAATCAATATATGTTCTAAATTTAATTATAAGTTATTGTTTAAAAAAAAAATAGTAAAAGTAAGAATTAAATTAGTTAATGAAAATTATTTAAAAAAAAAGTTAACATTCATCTAAAATACTTTTATCTGCACCTGCAACATATACAAGATATTCTGCTTCCACTATATGTAATTTTGATGGAATAACAATTGAATGAAGTGGACTTCCAAAGTCAAAATCTATTAATTCACTTATTTTACCTGCCTTAACTATATTATCATTTGAACCTACACGTGCAATACCAATAACCAAAGTGTCTTCTGTAATTAATTGATCTTCCTGATTGAAACTGTCCTTTACTTTCATCAGATATTCAAGTCCCTGATTGACTGTCATAAATCTGTCTTTATGAGCTTGAATATCAAGAAGGACTAATGTATGCATATCTTTTTTAAGATTTGCGCAAATAGCTTCATATGGAGATTTTGGAAAGAAATTAAAATCTGGAAATGGAATAGTTGTTACTTTTCCAAACTTATATCCTTGAAGACCACTAATTGCTGGTGCTGATGACAATATGGAAGAGCCATGTATAATTTTATATTCAATACCTTTTTTCATACATTGAACTATAAATTCACTATGGGTTGTTGCAATTAAAGGATCTCCTCCTGTAATTAATGCAACATTTTTATCTTTAGCTTCATCAATAAATGAAGATTCCTCTTCAACCTCACCCCTGTTTAAAATATTAATTTTAGAGCCAAGCATATCTTCGATTTCTTCTAATGTAGAACCTATTAGTTTTGAAGTGAAAAATTCTGCATAAATTACATCAACACTTCTTAAAGCATTTAATGCTTTAATTGACATATCATCAATATCAAATAATCCAAGTCCAATTAAATAAAACATAATTTTAACCTTTATGAGTAATATTTTACAATAACAATTTAATGAAAATAAAATAATTAATTAAAAAATAATTAATAAACAATTAAAAAGTAATTAGAAAGTAATTAGAAATTAATTAGAATTTAGTTAAAAATTTATTAAAAAATATTAATACTAATAATATAAAACTAAATAAATATATATTTTAAGAATTAGTTTTTAAGTTTATAAAATAATATTTTAAAAATTAAGTTTTAAGATTAAAATATGAAAAATTATAAATTAATCAAAATATCCAAAAATCATATAAAAAATACTTATAATTTTATTGAAAATAGATATAATTATTTTAAAAGGAAATGTCCAAAAACCAATAATTTTAATTAACAAATCAATTTAATAAATGATACTATGGAATGTCTAAAAATTAGTTTACCTGCTGTTGATGAAGTACGTAAAATCATAATGGATATGGAAGTAATGGATATGGACCATAGAATAAAACCTGAAAAGGTCTATGGTTATATTGGAATTACCGCACCTATATCTGATGAGACTATAGAAGAGATGAAAAAAGAAGTTCTAAAAGTAGAAAAGGTCGTAAAACTACTTGACGGCAAGGAACTTGAAATTGAAGTAGTTGAAAAAGATTTAGAATTAATACCAAGATATCCTCATAGTGTCCGTGAAATGTTAGAAGGTAAATTAAGTGAAGAAGAATTTACAAACCTGCGAAATGCATTTGATATAATCGGAAGAATCGTGATTGTAGAAATACCTGATAATTTACTTAAACATAAAAAATTAATAGGTGAAACCACTCTTGAATTTACAAAACGTGACTCTGTTTATATGAAAAAAAGTGCAATTAAAGGAATAACCCGTGTTCGTGAAATAGAATTCTTATGTGGTAAAGACAATCCTGTAACCATACATAAAGAACAGAAAATTCGTCTCAAATTAGATGTAAGTAAAGTATACTTTTCACCAAGACTTACAAGTGAGAGAAAAAGAGTAAGAGAAATATGTAATGATGGTGAGAAAATATTAGATATGTTCTGTGGTGTAGGACCATTTCCAATAGTTATTGGAAGTAAAAATAAAGTAGACATAACTGCAGTAGACATTAATGAAGTTGCAATAGAATATCTTAAAGAAAACATTAAATTAAATAAACTAGAAGCAAATATTAGACCAATATGTGGAGATATTAATAAAGTTGCAAGTGACAAGTTAGCTGGAGAAAAATTTGATAGAATACTAATGAATCTTCCAGGAACTGCATATGACTTTTTAGACACTGCTTTTGAACTTATAAAAGATGAAGGAATAATTCATTACTATGAATTTGCACACAACTGCGATGAGGGTCGTGAAAAATTAGAGAAAAAAGCTAAAGAACATAATATGCATATAAAAATAGAAGACTGCCATAAAGTACGTTCTACAAGTCCTGGAATGTGGCAGATGGCCTTTGATTGTAGAGTATACTATGATTAGTTAAATTGTTAAATGAATTTATTAATCTAGTTAAATTGTAAAATAAGAATTATTTTTATAAACTTTTAATATTGATGAGTAATGGTTAAAAAAAGTATAATAATATCCTTTCATAGAAAGGATAAAATCTTTTTTTATAAAGGATCAATTACTCCTTTTTCTGTGATAATTGCTGTTATCAAATCATTTGGAACTATATCAAATGCAGGATTAATAACTTCAGTCCCTTCAGGGCAAATCCTACAATTTCCATAATGAGTTACCTCTTCAGAGTCCCTCTCTTCAATCTGAGTATCATTAATATCTATTTCCATATCAAAAGTAGAATAAGGTGCTGCTACATAAAATGGAATATTAAATCTTTTAGCAGCAAGAGCAACCATAAATGAACCTATTTTATTAACAACTCCACCTTTTGCAACTCTATCTGCACCAATAACAACCTTATCAACCATACCTTGACTCATTAAATATCCGCTTGCAACATCACAAATAAGTTTTACAGGAATATTTTCCTGCTGCATCTCCCATACACTTAAACTTGCACCTTGTCCTCTTGGACGAGTCTCATCACAAATAACCTTAATATTTTTATCCTGTTCATTAGCAGCTCTAATAACTCCCAGTGCAGTACCATAATCAACACATGCAAGTGCACCTGCATTACAATGAGTTAAAATAGTATCTCCTTCATCGATTAATTCTGCACCATATTTACCAATAAGACGATTAATTGCCATATCTTCCCCATACATTTTAAGGGCTTCTTCAAGAGGATTTTCACTATCCAGTACCCTATCCACTGCCCAGAAAAGATTTTTAGCTGTTGGTCTTGCTTGTTTAATTTCAACTGCAGCCTTTTCTAAATCTACACCTTCAAGGTATGCAAGAGCCATAGCAAATCCTGCAGATACACCAATAGCCGGTGCACCTCTTACAGCCATGTTTTTTATAGCTACAATTACATCTTTATAATTATCACAAATGACATATTCAAGTTTATCTGGTAATTTCCTTTGATCAATTAGTTTAAGTTTATTATTTTCCCATTCTAAAGTTTTCATATTAATAATTAAATTTGAAAATTAAAATAATTTTTGATTGAAAATTTTATAAAATAAATAACTATTGGAAAGTTTAAAATTATAGAATAAATAATAAAAAATAAGCTTTGAAAATAAATAGAATTAACAAGTAAATAAAGTAAAATTAAGGAAAGAGAATGTTAAAAAAATTATTTTAGAAAAATTTGAATAAATAATAAATATTAAGATAAAAAAAGAAAAAAAGAAAGCCAATGAAATATTTAGTAATGGCTTTGTGGAGTCATACCCATATTGTGGTCATGACTTTTTTTACCTGGAATTCCATAAGCATCTGCCCTACATTGAGTACATGCTCTGAAAACAGGAATATATTCTTCAACTTCTTCTCTAACCTTTTCAATCATCATACAATCCGGACGAGGATAGTCTTTCATTTTATTTAAAGGTATGAGAGGAAGTACATTCATTAATGATGCTCCACGCTGTGAAACCTCTTTTGCAATTTCAACAATATGTTCATCATTTAATCCAGGAATTAAAACACTGTTGACTTTTACAATAATACCCAATTCATCTAATGCTTCAATACCTTCTAATTGATTTTTAATAAGTATTTGAGCTGCTTCAATACCTTTATAAACTTTACCATGATAATGAATAAAACCTACAATATCTTTTAAAATTTCAGGATCTACTGCATTTACAGTAACAGTTACAGAGTTAAGTTTACATTCTGCAATTTCATCCATTTTATCAGGTAGTAAAAGTCCATTGGTACTCATACATTTTATCATTTCAGGGTGAGCTTCATCTAATTTTTTAAAAAATTCAAAAGTATTATCATTATCTAATGAATCTCCAGGACCTGCTACACCAACAACAGATATTGGTTCCTCACCAGTAATCTTTTCCACATGTGCAATAGCTTCATCAGGACTTAAAATACATCCTGCAACACCTGGTCTGTTATCTTCCGCATTATGTAGTGACCTATCACAGAAATTACATCCAATATTACAGCTAGGTGCAATAGGTACATGTGCCCTACCTACCTTATCATGTAATTTTTCATTATAACAAGGATGAACTTTAGTAATGTGAGAAAACTTTTCTGCCCTTCTTTCACCTTTACCTAATCCTGCATTAGGTCCAGTTTTATCATGTTTTCCTTCAATTCCACTCATATTATCTGCCTCAGAAAAACTAATTGTTTAAAATTAATTAATTTATTAACTATTGTTATTAATAATATATAAAGTTTTTTACTTATCAAACTAATCCATAAAATTAAATTTAGATTTTTTAAGATTAAGTTTATAAAAATTAAAATTAAATTAAAATCCATAACTTATTCCTATAAAAAAATAAAATGATTATGAATTTTAAGAAATGAATAAAAATAATTAAAAAAAATTTTGCTAAAAATAGAAAATAAAAAGATTAAGAGTTATAAAAATTAATGAATCCATTAATTAATATAATTAAACTCCATTTAATTCATCTATATATTCTTCGCATTTTTCAACCCAAGCATCCCTAATGAGTTCATCGGTTGCAACTACTGCTACAACACCATCTCTTGAGAGATCTTTAATAATCTTAAATCCTTCAGGTAAAATTCTATAAATACCATCGTATATTCTTTTTTGAAGATTGATTTGAGGATTATCAACAATGAAATCTGCTACCTGCATTTGATTTCCTTTTAGTATTATACCATACCTATTTGGTTGGTGAACATTTTCCCTTCCAAATTCTCTCCATAAAACTCTTAGAATATTTGGAAGATAATTTTCATTACCAACAGCTACAAGGGTTTCATCATCATTTTTAGAGTATTTAACCTCTGAAACTTCATGCATATAAATATTTGAAGTAGCATCTTTCATTTTAATTGCAAAAATAAACATTGCATTTTTAGGATCTACAAATGCTCTTAAATCAACAATAGACGGACCTAATTGCAAATCTTGGAAAATTTGCTTAATAATCATATCATATACTGCTGCTCCGTCTTCATCATAAGATTCAACATACATAAAAATCACTTATGCTTTTTTATCTTCCTGCCTAGTACCAAGACCAGATACAAGTAATGCTGCACCAACTGCTCCAATATGTTGAGAATATTCAGGGACAATAACATCAATTCCACCTAAAGTAGTACTTACCGCTTCAACAAGACCAGTAATAAGTGAAGTACCTCCTACTTGAATTAATGGTTCCCTAATATCAATTTCTTGAAGTTGTTGTTCATAAACCTGTTGAGCTACAGAGTGACATGCTGCATCAGCAACATCCGCCTTAGATCCTCCTGCTGCTAGAGTAGTAACTAAATCCTGAATACCGAATACAATACAATAACTGTTTAATACTGCATTTCTATAGTCACCAGATACTGCTAAAGGACCAAGTTCTGTAATATCTACATCTAAACGACGGGAAGTCATATCTAAAAATCTTCCAGATGCACCTGCACAAATACCTCCCATAGTAAAGTTATCAGGAATACCATTATTTACAGTAATAACCTTATTATCCATACCACCAATATCTAAAACAGTTGCTTCCCCCCTTTGTTTATCTGCAAGGTAAACTGCTCCTTTTGCATTAACAGACAATTCTTCCTGAATTAGTTCTGCGTTTAATTCTTTACCAATGGTTATACGACCATATCCAGTAGTACCAATTCCATCTAAATCATCCCATCCATAATCAGTTTCAGCAAATGCTTGCTCAGTTCCTTTATAAACTGATTCCATAATATCTTTAGTAGGATTCCAACCAGTACCTATAACCTTATTGTTTTCCATTAAAATTACTTTTGTAGTTGTAGAACCAGAATCAATACCTAAGGTTAAACCTTCTTGTTTTTCACGTGCTAAAATACTTCTTCTTGCAACTGTAGTAACTAATGCTTCCATACGAATAAATAATTCGTCTGCTTTAGTTTTCTCAGTAAATGAATATGTTACAACAGGAATACGTGAATTTTCTTGTAAGAATCTTCTAACCTCATTTCTTACAAGTGCAGCTTCAGCACATCTGAAACAACTTGCTACAAATACTGCATCTGCTTTACAACGACCTTCAACAATACTCATTGCACGAGCAATCATTAATTTTAAACTTGAACTTTGAGCTGAAAAACCAAATTTCCTATATGATTCTTCAATATAATCTAAATCAATTTCTGGAAGTATAATCTCTGCACCAAATGTTAAAGCTGCTTTTTCAATCTCTTTTTTAATAACACTATATTCTTTACCACAGGATACTAAAGCTATCTTTACCATTTTAATTACCTCCTTCTTCACTAAGAGTATCTAAAAATTCATTAATCTTAGCTACAAAATCAAATGTTTCATCTCTACTAGTAGGATATTCAAGTTCTAATTTAGGAATATCTTTTTTACGTAAACAGAACATAGTTAATTCATTTGTTCTTGCACAACCAATACAACCAAATCCTATTGGTGCATCATCAACAATAATTGCAGCTTCCGCTTCATCTATAAGAGGACCTATTACAGCCATTCTACCTCTTACACCAGAGGGAACTTCAATTGCTGCATATTTTAATCCTTTTAAAGGATCTTCTTCTGTAATATTCATTGGAGGAGAATCTATTTCAGGATCTCTAACTTTTTTAGACATTGCTTTTTGTAAAGCTAAAACAGTATGACCTTTCCTTTCAATTAAATCCCCTAATACTAATGAATTTGGAGGATAAATAGCTACTTTAACCATATTTTCACCTTTCAAATACCATATTATTTATATTTTCCCATAATTTATAATCTTAAAACTTAATAATACATTAGTAAAAATTTAATCTATTTTTCATTGGAATCTTCTTTTTCAATAGATTCTTGAACAATTTCAACTAATTCATCAACATCAACAGGTTTAGGCTTTTCAATTAAAACATCTTTAGGATTTTTTAGTGCATCCCCTACATCACCTAAAATCCTATACTCAGCTTCCATTTGGTGAAAACCTTCCCTTGGACCATACCTGTGACCTCTACAACGTCTTGGATCTCCTGGAGGAAATCCTCTAGATTTAGTGAAAATATTATAAGGATCTAATTTTCTAATTTCCTTAATAGCCACCATTACATCTTCTTCTTTACCACTAACCATTGCACCATAACAAGTCCATTTAACAGTTATAGGCAAATCCAATAAATGCATTTGACTTACAAGTTCATTTTCACTAACATTAGCTTTTGGACCTAATATAATCATTCGAGTTGTATAATCAGGATCTAATTCTTCTTTTGATAATTCCGGACTAATCGCTAAGTTCGCGGACATATAAAATCTCCCCTTCTTTTAATTTACTAATTAATTCTAAATCAGTTATAACTTTTCCCACAATATTTGTAGCTTCAAATGGTTCTGCAGTAGGACCGAAATCATTATTTGCTTCAAACCTTACTCCAATCAAACCAGTGTTTTTCTTAGACATATTAGTTACACCAATAATTCCAGGATCAATTGTATCTACATTAGGAGTATTTTCAGGAATAAGTCCTTTAGCATCGGAAGAATTACCTTCAAATATGGACATATTCATTCCAGGGAATGCAAAGTGAACTTTTAACTCCCCTATTGGTTTTTCAATTAAGCCTGTAACCTTCTTAAAGTACCAAACAGTTCTTGGTGCTTTATCAGTAATATCAATAACAGTAATATCCTCTGCAGGATATGCAGTAGTTGTAACTTTACCTGCTTCAATAATCTCTACAGTAGTTGATGGTTCTTGGCGAACTATAATTGCATCGTCATCACTAATTCCCTCTCTTATATGTTCAATACCCTGAGAAGAAAGTAAATCTTCAGCCTCTTTTTGTGAGATAGCAAGAGTCATGATTCTTGGAGGATTACTTCTAACAGTAATTATATCCCCTTTAGATGCAGAATCAATTAATTCCATACCTTTTACTACTTTACCAATTATAGTATGAGAATTAACTGCAACCCTATCTTCACGATAAATGAAAACATTACCAATACCTGTTCCATCATTTCTCATAGTAACTGTTCCTCTTCGTCTTGGACCTACTTCTTCTTTATCACGGCCGATACCTTGAAGCTGATAGAAACCTAAAAGAGAATTTGCATCATATGAAACTTCAAATGTTCCATTTTCTATTAAGGAAAATAAATGTTCTACAGAATCTGGAGAATTAAAATTAGGTTCTAATTCTACAAAGGTATATAAATCATTACCCTCCTCTAAAACAGTATCTAAATTAGATACAGATGCACTATCTACAGTAGTTATTCTTTCAATAATTGGTTCAATATCCAAAATACTATCTTCTTCAGTTAAAAGAGATAAAGTCTTTTTACCACCAATTACATTAGCAAATACTCCCCTATTATGTTCAGGAACCCCATATATACTAAAATGTTTATCTCTAGAAAATATAACATGTGTTGATTCATTACTAAAACCAGATAAACTTAAAACAACTTCTAAATCATTGTATTTATATTCACTGCGAGATGGTTCTAAATCAGTCACAATAGGACCTGCTGCAACTTCAGTGGATGAAGTCCATCTAATTGAACAACCTATAAATTCTTTGTATTTTTCTTTCCACACATTAACTATAGGTTCAGCAGCCAATTCATCAACCATCTCTAGAATAATACTGCCTTTAGGAGTTTTGATTTTAAATTTGTTAATATTCTTTTCAATTTCCTTTTCTCCTTTAATTAAGCATAAAATACTTCCAGGAGTATAAGGAGCATTTGAAATCTGGATAGCATCTTCAATAGTAGAACCATCAGCAATTTCCATTTCTTCTCCATTAATTGTTATTAACATAAAATCTCCCTAAAAATTATATTAATTTAAGTAAACTTGTAAAAATCTAAAAAACCTAATAATAAAATTATTTTTAAGTTTTTTTAAATTTTTTAAATAAATAATTAAAATAAAAAACTTAATTAATTTTTAAATATTAAAACTGGATTTTCATCTTGTCTAAATACCTCTACTTTTTCATTTTCATTTTCTAAATAAAGTATTTTTTCATTTATTACTTCTCCAACAACTTTGGTGTTAAGTGAATATTTTTCAAGAACTTCAATAATCCTATTACAATTCTCCTCTGGTGCAGTTAAAACAAAACCTGCACCTGGATAAACTTTAAGCCATACATCCCAAGGAACATCCTCACATTTAGGTATTTCATCTAAATTTACACATGCACCTACATCTGATGCTTCAAGTAACATTTCAAGTGTTCCCAAAATTCCAGGATTACTTATATCCTTACCTGCACTAGGTAATTTTTCAACTGCAATTTGATTTACAGCTTTTATTTGATCTTGAACAAGGCCATCATCTTTAAAATATGTAGTATCCCAGTTTAATTTAGTTTCCTTATCATAGAATCTACCATCTAAATCAATAGAAACAAGTACCTTATCACCTACTTTTGCTCCAGAAGATGAAATCATTTTATCCTTATCTGCAATACCTACAATTGCAACTCCAACTGAATTAAATTCAGCATCTGGATGGAAGTGTCCTCCAACCATAGGAACTTTAAATTTTTCACATCCAAATTTAATACCTTCCATAATCTCGCGACATGAATCATCATTATTTACAGATAGAATATTTACCATAGCAATAGGTTTTCCCCCCATTGCAGCAATATCATTAACATTTACTAAAACAGCACAATATCCTGCCCAATAAGCATCGAAATCTATTAATTGACCCCATATACCATCTGCTGCAAATAATACAACTTGATTATTGCCAATATCTATTGCTGATGCATCATCACCAAAATCAAGAAGAACATCACCAGAAACATTATAAACTGATTGTAATATATCAGTTACTTCAGATATTGAATTTTTACGAGTCACACCTTTAAATTCTCTTATTGAATTTACCAAACTAGTTAAATCCAAAAGTACACCTTCTAAATATTTAATTTGAAAATATATTTTTATTTAATAATATATTTAATATTCATATCTTTAATAATTTCTATTATTTCCTCTTTTAACTCATCAATTATTTGATTTAAATTAAGTGAATCTGATTCTATGGCGAAATAATTTTTACTATTAAATATTTCTTCATAAATTCTAGAGCCCAAAATATCATCATTACCTTCTTCAAGCTGGAAAATAATAGAATCAGTAGATTTATATCCTTTCTCCACTAATTTATCTAAATCCCCATCAGTTATTCCAATAATTGGTATTTCAAATCTAAATAAAATATCTGATGCAAGTAGTGTTGTATCGTCTCCAACAGTTATAATTAAATCCATATTTTTAAGTGCATATACATCCTCTGCTGCATGGTCAAGAAATCCTACTTTAATTTGATTTTCTTCCGCAACATGCTTTAAAACTCTAGGCTCTACTTCACTACGCCTAAGTAGGCCAGTTTTAACAATGGCCTTATTTAGGTCAATTTTTCCTAATTTTTCAACACCATGATTTTTAATCTCCCCCCCAATTATCTCTACTATAATACCATCAACAGAAACAAGAGAAAGTTGTGATGAGTTAGATTTACCTACAACAGTACCATTTACAAGAATGTTTTCACCAGGACTTACACCATGAATCTGCCTTATGACTTTAAGAGAGGCAACATCATCATTATTTTGATTTAATCCACTTTCAGGAATTGAATCTAATCTAGTTTCCTGAGTATCATCAAAAGCAAAGTGTTTTTCTTCAATTTCACTGGGGCTAACTTCTATTATATTAAATTCTTCTATTAACCTATCAACAATAGGTCTAATCTCATCATTTAAGTTTGAAGGCAAATTCCAAATAATAATACTACCATCACTCTCTCCAGGCCTTTCAATTTGTATTAATGGAATCTCTTCAAGGAAATTTTTATCCATATAATGATGAACAACCTTATATCCGAAAACATGACCTGTGGTAGATGATTTTCCATAATTAAGTAAAAATATTGCATCTACCCCCTCATTAGCAAAAATTGATAAGGAATCGCTTGGAACTAATTTCTTTGAAATATCAATAGTATCTTCCAGTGCTGCATCAATAACTGCAGTTATGCCCATAGTTCCACCTAATCTACATGAAACATTAGCAAAATCAGATAAAAAATTTATTATTCTTAGTGCATAATTAGAATCAATAATATTTGGCCCATGGACAACAATTCCTATATTCATCTTATAACAAACCCCAAGTAAGCATAATTATAAATTTATTTTTTAATTCGTCTTTTAAAAATTTTAGATCCGCAAATTTCACAAACATCCTCATCGTAATCAGAAGGATATTCCTTTTTACAACCTTCACAGGTTTTAACCCAATTAAAAACTCCTTTAATCCCATCAGTGATTATGGATTTAAATGGAATATTTAATATTTTTAAAACATTTTGAATAGAATAATCATCTGTTAAAAAAAGAATAGCCTCATACTCATCATTTAACTCTAAAGCCAAAGCAAGTAACTGTCTGTCTGGATATGATAATCTTAATTCATCACCAGACTTTTTAATTACCTCATCTAATTTATTTATATAATATTCTCCTGGTGATTTAATAATTAAATTACCCTCTTCAATAATTTGATCTAAAAGTATTTTGCTTTTTAAATCCTTAACTTCATGGGTTATTTCAGGAACAGTATAATTTAAATTGTCTTTTGGCTCATATCCTCCAATAAATGCAGATGCATCCAAAATTTTATAAACTTTATCCATAATTATACTATAGTTTTAAAATTAATAAATATTATTAAGTATATAAATAATTATTAGAAAGTCAAATTTACATAATTTACATAAATTATTAATTAAATAAGTTTTTAGATAATTAAATAATAAATAAAAATAATTTTCTAGGTTGATAATATGAAAAGTGAAACAATGGAATTACATAAAAAACATACCCCTCAAGACATTAAATGTGGAGTAATTACATTAAGTGATAGTAGATCCAATAGTGAAGATGGTAAAAAGACAGATATTTCAGGAAAGTATATTATCGACCTTTTAGAAGAGAAAAACTATGAGATAGTCCAATATAATATTATTGCTGATAAAAAAGAAGACTTAATAAATACCATTAAAGAGATGAATGAAAAATCCTGTGATGCAATATTTACAAATGGAGGAACAGGCCTCGAATCTAAAGATATTACTATTGAAACTGTAAAAACATTATATGAAAAGGAAATTACCGGTTTTGGAGAAATTTTTAGAGCAAAATCCTATGAAGAATTAGGTGGTGGAGCACTCCTTTCAAGAGCATCTGCAGGTGTGTATAATAAAACAATTATCTTTTCAATGCCTGGATCACCTAATGCTGTTAAAACTGCTATGAGTATAATCATTGATGAGATAGGTCATTTAGTAAAACATACAAGAAAATAATTTTATTATTTTTTTTATAAAAATTAAATTCTGTGATATATTTTAATAATACATTCCTAATACTTCTTATTTCTTATAAGCTAATAATTAATAATGCATAATTTTTTTAATAAAACAACTCTAATAATCTAATTAAAATTTTAATTAAATTTCTCCCCATACAACTATTTTTTAATAAATTTAAACTAATAATTAGTTTTCAAATACTTTTTTTAAAATCGGAATTTATAAATATAATCTTAAATAAAGATATATACCATATTATAAGTTTTTTAAAGAAAAAACGGTTTTAAACCATATTTTGTACACAATAACACGTTTTAAACTAAATTAAAGGGAGATAAATATGGACTATAAAAAGAGTTTACTAGTAATTGCTCTAATCATTTGCATATTATTTAGTATTTCTTGTATATCTGCAAGTGATGTGAATGATGATACGCAAATAACTAGTGAAGATTCAAATGAAATAATTGAAGAATCGATTACAGAAGATGTTGACGAGATTGTAACTTCTACAGATAAAGATAAGGATACAGAAGTTACAAGTGCAGAAGCAAAAACTTTTTCTGATTTAAATAAAACAATAAATGGAGATACAAGTACTGTAATAAATTTAAATTCAGATTATACATATAATAACAATACTGATTCTAAATTAACTGATGGTATTGTAATTAATCGTGATTTGACTATTAATGGTAATGGACATACATTAAATGGAAATAATATGAGCAGAATCTTTTATGTAGACGGTAGTATAGTAGTCTTTAAAAATATTAAATTTGTAAATGCAAATACCAAAAAATCCGGAGGTGCTATTTCAGGTGAGACCACTACCACTTACATAAACTGTACATTTACAAATAATAATGGATATTTAGGTGGAGCAATACTTTATGGAAATGCTATAAACTGTACATTCACAAACAACTATGCAGATGAAGGAGGTGCTGTATACAAAGTCAATTGTGAAAATTGTGTTTTTAAAAATAATACTGCAAATTGGTTTGGTGGAGCAAAAGAGGGTGGAAATACTATAAACTGTACTTTCATAGGAAATAAAGCAAAAATTGGTGGAGCATTATATGGGAATGATAATGTGAAAACTATAAACTGTAGTTTTACTAATAATAGTGCTGAACAGGATGGTGGAGCAATAGGTAAATTCCGAGAAGTTATAAACTGTACTTTCACAGGTAACCAAGCAAGTTCTGGAGGAGCAACATATAAAGGAGATTGTATAAACTGTACTTTCATAGGAAATAAAGCAACGAAAGGAGGAGCTATAAATACTGGTTCTGCAATAAACTGTACTTTTATAGCTAACAATGCAAATACAGGTGGAGCTGTAAGTGAAGCTAGTGTAAATAATTCTGTTTTTATTAACAATACTGCAGAAGCAGAAGGAGGAGCTATTGAATCAAGTACTGTTCAAAATTGTACATTCACCAATAACACAGCAGAACAAGGTGGGGCTAGCTACAAAAGTATTTGTGAAAATTGTATATTCAACGAAAATAATGCAAACTCTGGAGGTGCAACATATAAAGGAGATTGTATAAACTGTACATTCAACTACAATAACGCAAGCTATGGAGGAGCAAGTAGTTCATCAACAATAAAATTATGTACCTATAATCATAACAATGCAGTAGAAGATGGTGGGGCTATTTATAAAGGTAGTATTTTTGGAACATGTACATTTGATGGCAACACCGCTAAAAACGGACCAGACACCTTCGAGTGCACATATTTCAACAGCGAAAATAATTTTACCACATTAAATTCATTAATTAATGATAATGAAGATCCTGTCATTGAACTATTTGAAAATTATATTTTTATAAACGAAACTGAGTTTACCAACGGTATCATCATAAATAGAACAGTTACAATCCGTGGAAATGGTCATACAATCTCAGGTAACGGTCTTGCAAGAATTTTCAATATAGTAAAAGGTGATGTAGTATTCTATAACATTACTTTCACAAAAGGTTATAATGAAAATGGAGGAGCTATACGTGGTAATGCCAGTGCAATAAATTGTAATTTTACTGACAATTATGCAGAAGATGATGGGGGAGCAATATTAGGTTCTCTTAATGCTATAAATTGTATATTCTCATATAACAGCGGATTTGATGGAGGAGCAATAACAGGTACTCTTAATGCTTCCAACTGTACTTTTTCTTATAATGAAGGAAGAGACAATGGAGGAGTTGTATATGGTAATTGTACTATTATAAATTCTACATTCAACAATAATTATGGAACTGCTGTAAATGGTTGGTATATTGCATATATGCAAGGAGAAGGCATGAGTGCTAATGTTTATAAATGTACTTTTATAAATAATACCGCAATCGATGGTGGAGCTTTATATTATTGTAATGCTACAAACTGTACTTTCATAGACAATACTGCATTATATGAAGGAGGAGCTATAGGTTGGGGTGATGCTATAAACTGTACTTTCATAAATAACAAGGCAGCAGATTATGGAGGAGCAATAATCTATGGTAATGCTATAAACTGTACATTTACAAACAATTATGCAAAAAATGCTGGGGCAATACTCTATGGTAATGCTTTAAACTGTACTTTTACCAATAATTCTGCTGAATATGGTGGAGCAGTAGGTCGCAGCAATGTTACAAACTGTACATTTATAAATAACACTGCAGTAAAATATGGTGGTGCAATATGTGATGGTGAGTACATAATAAACTGTACTTTTATAGATAACAAAGCAGAAGAATATGGTGGTGCAATTGCACAAGGAAATATTGAAAACTGTAAATTCACAAACAATACTGCAAAATATGGTGGTGCAGTATATGCTCCATATATTATCTCAGACCATATAGAAATTACAAATTCCACATTTGAAGACAACCATGCTGATGAAGAAGGTGGTGCAATATATGCAGATTATAATTCTACCGGTTTTGCTACAATAGTTGTTTTAGAATGTAACTTTATTAACAATACAGCAAATGGTAACGGTGGAGCTATAATTTATCATTACGGTACCATATCTGATTGTAATTTCACCAACAATAATGCAAGTTCTGGTGGTGCAGTATATTGTAACATCACTGGAGAAACACTAACAGAAGTTTCAAATTGTATGTTTACAGGCAATTATGCAGAAACAATAGGCGGAGCTATAGTCAATACTAATGCTGTAGAATCTACTTTCATAAGAAATAAAGCAACAGAAGGAGGAGCTACCTACAATGGTGTTTGTGAAGATTGTATATTCAACGAGAATAATGCAAACTCCGGAGGAGCAATGTACGGAGGAAATGCATACAACAGCACATTTACACAAAACAACGCAAGCTATGGAGGAGCAATATACGAAGGAAATGCAACCAAAAGTAGATTTAACGATAATACCGCAGAACATGGTCAAGCAATGTTTGAAGGTACTGCTATTGGATGTAAATTTAATGGAAATACAAACGAAGGTACAATCATTATAACCCCTAACACATTTTCAGATTTAAATGAAATTATAAACGGCAATACCAATACAACAATCTACCTATCAGAATATTACATATATGACAATGAAACAGATTCTGACTTGTCAGGAGGTATCGTAATTAACCGTACAGTCGAAATATTCGGTAATGGAATAACAATCGATGGAGACCATATGGCAAGAATATTCAACGTAACAGCAGAAAATGTAATTTTCCACGACATAAATTTCATAAATGGATACGCAGTTAATGGAGGAGCAATATACAGAGAATCCACTGCAATAAACTGTAACTTTACAAGAAACACAGCAGAAAACGGTGGAGCAATGTATGATGGAAATGCATACAACTGTACTTTTATTGAGAATAATGCTACAAAAGGAGGAGCAACATACGAAACCAATGCAGTAAACTGTAACTTTACAAATAACAATGCAACCGAAGGTCAAGCAATGTACGGCGGAAATTCCACACTCAATACCTTTGAAGGAAACGACGACCAAGGCCCAACCATAGTGCCAGTTAAATTAAATGTATCCAACTACACATCAAGCTACAACTCTGGTGAAAAATTATTATTCAACCTAACAGCAGACAATATTAGTTATAATGGTTTTAATGCAACAATAAAAGTATACAACGGCACAGAACTAGTAGGAACCTACTACGGTTACACAGGTGAAGGTTGGATTGTAAACTTAAACTGCGGAAAATATACTGCTGAATTAAGTATTGACTCACACCCAGATGTAGAACCAGTTAATGCGACAATAACAGTAAACCAAATAACAAGTAAAATCACAGCAAGTGCAGTAACCACAACCTATAATGTAAACAAATACTTAACAATAACATTAAAAGAAGCAAACGGAAAAGCAATAGCTGGAGCAGCAATAACTGTAACACTCGGCAGCACTAAAAAATACACAACCAATAGTAACGGACAAGTAAAAATCAATGCTGCAACACTTGCAGCGAAAACCTATACTGCAAAAATCACATACGCAGGACAAACCAACATAAAAGGATCAACTGCAACAGCAAAAGTAACCGTTAAAAAAGCAACTCCAAAAATGACTGCAAAAGCAAAAACTTACAAATTAAAAGCAAGGAAAAAATACACAGTAACCTTAAAAGACAATAAAAACAAAGTAATGAAATCCATTGCACTAACACTTAAAATAAACAAAAAAACATACAAAGCTAAAACCAACGCAAAAGGTGTTGCAACATTCAACCTTAAACTAACCAAAAAAGCAAAATACAAAACAGTCATAAACTACAAAGGCAATGGAAACTACAATAAAGTTACAAAAACAATATACATTAGAGTAAAGTAGATGTAAACACATCTACTACTTTTTTATTTTTTTAAATATTCTATAAAAATTAATTAAAAAAAGAACTATTTTTACATTTTCCTACATGAAAATTAGAATAAAATAATAAATTTTAATAATTTAAATCTTAAATAAAGTTTAATTTAATTATTTAAACACCTATTTTACGAAACCTGATTTTATATTTCTTTGCACAACTATAATTAAATACATAATCTAAGGGATTTTGTTTATTAAATAATTCGTTATACCTTTAATCCACCTTGAAAGAAAATTAAGTTTATTATCCACTATCCAAATCCAAATTTTTTCTATAGTTAATCTTCTAATAATATCCATTCCAGTACAAACAATATAAATTATACATATTATAGCAATTGCTATTAAAAATAACCAAGGAGAGTTATAATATGATTTAAAATTAAATGGAATCCAAGTTAAATGACCAACAATACAATTCACATGAATTAAATAAACACCTAATGCACTTCCGGCAATATAATTTATATATTTATTTGTATATTCTTTTCTTTTTAAGAATATTAAAAATAAAAATATTGAAGCAGTTATAGCAAAAAATTTATTTTCCAAGTAAAAGGTATGATGTAAACCATTATCTATAAACCATATGAAGGATAACTCCACCATAAATGAGCAGTGCTGTTTAAATCTAAAAATCCGAAAAAGGAAGTTCCAATAAATAATATAAGTATAGATATAACAAAACCACCTATTAGTTTATTGAAAATGATTTTATCAATATTAGGAATAGTTAAATTTTCAGGTGATAAAAATAGAATACCCACTGCTAAAAATAAGAAGAAATTAAAATAAAAATAAGAACTCCTATTTTACCAAACATTGTTAAAAAATATAAAACAAAAGTATTAGGATTAGTGCCGACAAATGGAAAATTTCCTATACCAAATACCACTAAATGATGAGCTATAATAAACATATGAAATAATTCTTAAAATCTCTAAATTGGTATTTCGTTGTTTTGATAAATTCATATTTATTAATATAATATAGTCTTTAAATAATTTTATCAATAAATTTTGAAGTTTTATATAAAATATGATAAAATTCGTAAAAAAAAAAATAATCATATCCCCTCAAATAAATAATCATTGAATAAAAATAAAATATAAAAATAAAATGAAACAATTAATAACTTTAAATCTTAAATAAAAATATAATACTTTTATAGTGATATTATGAAATTTTTAGAATTTGATGAAACAAGGGATTTTCCTTATTATAATCATAATCCTAGAATATCAAAATTAGGTTGGTTAATCTTACTACTTTCAGTACCAATTGCATTTCTAACATATATGTATACATCATTCGTATCTGAATTGGTTGGTAGTATTCTTTTTATGATTATAATGTTAATTCCATTATTATACATGTCAAATTGGAATTATAAATTATTTATTCAAAAACCAACGAAAAATGAGATTATTTTAGGAATATTATTGTTCATTGGATATATAATATATTCAACTATTATAGATGCTGTTTTAATGAAATTCGGAGCAAATAATCCTGTTGACCCCTCATCAATGAATATTGACTATATTAGTTTGATATCATTGCTCTTTTCAATGATGGGTGAAGAATTACTTAAATTTATACCATTAATGTTCTTTTTAAGATTATTCTATAAGTTTACAAATGACCGCAGAATATCCCTAATACTATCTTCAATAATCATATTAACATGCTTTGGATTACTACATTATGATTATGATGGTTCAGTAATTTCAGTAATAGTTATACAAGGAATAGGATCCATTTTTGAGTTATATGGATACTTAAAAACTAAAAACCTTTTTGTACCTTATTTATCCCACCTATTAACTGATGCATTTGTATTTATACTGATACTTTTGGGCTTAGGTTAGAAATGTTTTAGAATATGTTTTCTGATTTAGGGAAGTTTTTAAAAAAAAAAACTATAACAATATAATTTAGGTTTTATAAAACCTAAACCAACTTATTTTTTATGTGCAGTTATTATTGTATAACTACTTGAATTAATAGTGATTATACAATCGTCAATATCAACATAATAGTTTTTACCTTTTTTTGTAACTATTGAATTTTTATCCTTTAGTTTTAATATACAATAATCAACTGGATTGTCACTTATTTTTAAATTTTTTTGAATTCTTTCAATGCCCATTTCAGTAGTATGAATTTTATCAATATTTTCTAGAAGTATTTTTTTATGCATTTTAACCCTCATTTTTTACATCTTAGTTACTAAGATAATAATTTATTTATATACTAATAAACCTATTTAGTACTATGTCATTCTTAAAATTTATAATTAAAAACCCATTCAGGAGAAAAAACAGTGCAATTCTAGCTATAGTAGGTATTGCTATAGGAATTATTGTAATTGTTGCTCTTGGTGGAATCACAGAAGGTTTAATAAACACCTTTGAAGACACAGTTCATGCAGGAGGTGCTGATTTTTCAATTTCTGGAAAAGAAACTGGAGATTCAGCTTATGGAACTAATACAATAGATGCCTCTTGGACTGAAAAGATTGCAAATGTATCTGGTGTAGATGAAGCTTATCCAATCTATGTTGTTTTAACTTCAGTTGGCGATGATTATATGAATGCCCTGATTGGTGTTGATCCAAATGGTACTACCTTAGCAGATATTTCTATAAAAGAAGGTAGAATTTATGAAGATGGTGAAAACGAAGCAATCATGGGAGACATTTATGCTGATGATAATGATTACAAAGTAGGAGATACAATTGAAATTGATGGGGAAGATTTTGAAATTGTAGGAATTATTGAAACTGGAGACCAGAGTATGGCTGGAGGAGTATTTACCTCAATTTCTAAAGTTCAGGAATTAATGGACGATGAAGATTCTATTTCCAATATTTATGTCAAGGTAGATAAAGGTGCTGATGCACAAGAAGTAGCAGATAGAATCGATAGCCAATATGGTGATGATATTAAAACAATTACTTCAGTTATGGAAATGGAACAAATGTCTACTATGTTAGATATGCTTCAAGCATCAACCTGGGCAATATCCCTTCTTGCAATAATCATTGGTGGATTAGGTATTATTAACACCATGTTAATGTCAGTATTTGAGAGAACCCGTGAAATTGGAGTTTTAAAAGCTGTAGGTTGGTCCAATACAAAAATACTTACAATGATTGTAGGTGAATCATTAGTTATTACAATAGTCTCAGCAATTATTGGTTCTATAATAGGATATTTGGCATGTATATTTTTATGCCCACAAATCGGAATAAGTCCATTGTTTACTCCTAAAATATTTATACAGGCATTTGTGATTGCAATTGTTGTTGGAGTAATTGGAGGATTATATCCTGCAATCAAAGCTGTAAAATTACCACCAACAGAAGCAGTAAGGTATGAGTGAGGTGATAATATGAATGCTGTAGAAATTAAAGATTTATATAAATCATATGAAAACGGAAAAATTAAAGCATTAAATGGTATTAACCTCACAATTAAAGAGGGTGAGTTTGTATCTATTATCGGCCCATCAGGTTCTGGTAAATCAACATTATTAAATATGCTTGGTGCTTTAGATATTCCAGATTCTGGAACTATTAATGTTGCAGGTCAGGATTTAAAATCAAATAAGAAATTAAATCAGTTCAGAGCAGAAAAAATAGGATTTATTTTCCAATTACATAATCTAATTCCCAATATTTCTGTACGTGAAAATGTTGAAATTCCAATGTATACTCAGAAACTTTCATCAAGTGAAATGAAAGAACATGCATTGAAATTATTAGAAGATGTTGGACTTTTAGACAAGGCAGATATTTTACCCAATAAATTATCTGGTGGTGAACGTCAAAGAGTTGCAATTGCCCGAGCACTTGCAAACAATCCATCAATAATATTGGCAGATGAACCAACAGGATCACTAGATTCTAAAACAAGTAGTAAAATTCTTAAGCAATTAATTGATTTACATGAAGATAAGAATGTAACATTGATAATTGTAACTCATGATATGAATGTAGCTAAACTTGCCGATAGAGTTATTGAAGTTTTAGATGGAGAGATTATAAATCCAGATAATGAAAACTCACTGATAAACAATAAAATAAATGTTTAAATTTTTTAAAAAAGCCATATGCATGATAAAAATATAAATTAGGCCAATGCATGAATAACCAATACTATGGCCTTTTCAAGAGGCCTAATCATTGGTTATTTTTATTAGGATAATTTAAAAAAAAAATTAGATGATGAAAAATGATAGAATTAACTGAAAAATATACCTTTCAAATACCTCTTTATAAATCTATAAATAATAAACTAGTTCCTATTGATATAGATGAAATACTTAAATGTTTAATAGAGGAATTTGATAAAAACGGTTATGACAGCCTTTATATAGAAAATGTAAAAGGATATTATAATTTAGAAACCTTTGATGAAATTTTAATAAATATTTTCACATCAAAGGAAATGATTAAAACCCATAACTCTCCAGATGCAATATTCAAACAATGGTTTAATGACAATAATGACATTCTAGAACAACTTGCTTTAGGATATGAATATAACAATAAAATGTATATTGAAAAATTCTAAATATTCATTATTTAAAAAAAACATGACTTATTTTACTAATTATAAAATAAAATAAATAAAAACAAAACAAAAACAATATTTAAAACCATTTATGGATAAAAATAGATAAAATAATTAAAATAAAAAAAATTATAAAAAACTAATTTTAATCGTCAAAGAACTCACTAACAGAGATTAAAGGTTCTAAATCAATACCTTCTTCTTTAAACCTATCAATAGCTCCTTCTTCTCTATCAACACATACAAAAGCTCTTTTAACAATTCCACCATTTTCCTCAATGACTTTTATAGCTTTTAAAAGAGATCCTCCAGTAGTTGTAACATCTTCAACTACAATTACATTATCTCCTTCATTAAGTTCTCCTTCAATTTGTTTAGAAGTTCCATAGCCCTTTTTTTCTTTTCTGATCATTAAAAGTGGAATATCACTTAAAATTGATGATGCAGTTGCAATAGGAACTGCACCTAATGCAGGACCTGCAATTTTATCAATATCATCATCTTTAATTGAATCAGTAATCATTTCACCAATGGTTTTTAGAATTAATGGATTAGTGATTGCTTTTTTCATATTAACATAGTAATCACTTTCTTTACCTGAAGCTAATACAAAATGACCCTGTTCAAAAACCTTATTTTCTTTTAAAATTTCAATTAAATATTCTTTTGAAGCCATAAGATAACCCATTAAAATAAATAATAAATACTAATAAATAAATAACTCAAAAACATTAAATTTGATAATCTTGTATCTAAATATCATATTCATCTTTAAGAATAATTTTATCTCCAATAGTTTTAACTAAATCAAATGGTACAACATCTTCACTATTAGAAGTTTTAAGTGATCTTGAAATTCCTTTTTTCTTTAAAATTACAGATAATAATTCTTTTGTTTCTACATCTAACTCAAGATCGCTTACAATACCCATATAATTTGCATCAGCATCTAATACTTCTTTACCAACAATAGTTTCAACGATTCTCATACTATTCCTCCATAGAATAATAATTTAAAAAATATTAATTTAATTAAAATTTGATTTTAATCTATGTTATATATTTATTCTAATATTATATTAAAATTTTTAAATTATATTTTTTAAATTAAATTATATTTTTAAATATTTTAAAAAAATTATTGAATTTGCTAATGAATTCAAATAGCTAAATTTAAAAAAAGATTAAATTCTAAAAATGAAAAAAGAAAAAAAAGAAAAAAATAGAAAAATAGAAGAATAGTAAAAAACTATTCTCCCCCTTTATTCCAATTTACAATACCATAAACAACACAAAGGATTGTAAATATTATTATAAGTAAGTAACATCCCCATATCATTGGGTCTTCTATTCCTAAAACTGTCATAATATCACCATTAAATTCTTAATTTATATCAATTATCTTTTAAAAGATTTTTCAACTAAATCTGCATCTAATGGTTTTGTAAGTAAACTTACAACAATTACGAAAATTGCAGATATTGGAACACCAAAAATTAAAGGGTCTATAGACGGCCATGGTGCAGCTTGTACTAAAACAGGAGAACCAAATATAAAGTTACAAATACCTAATGTTGCAGCTGTTTTCTTATACAGGAATAATAAACAGAACAAACTAGTAAATAAACCTGATATTACACCAGCAATTGCACCTTCTTTTGTTGTTCTTTTCCAGTAGATAGATGCAATAAATAATGGTAAAAATGCAGCTGCACAAATACCCATAAATAAGGAAGTTCCAAGTGCAATTACACTAGCAGGTAGTATGTAACCTAAGACAAGTGAAACCACAACAGCAATTAAAATACCGATTTTAGTTGGACCAACCAAATCTTCTGCTTTTTGATTTTTAATAGTACCTACAATATCACTACCAAATGAAGTTCCCTGAGTATGATAAAGAGAGGATAATGTACTCATTGCTGCTGCAAGCAATGTTAATAAAAATATATATACAAACCACTCTGGAAGAGCCATATTAATAAATGTTGGAATAATCTTATCAATATTTCCACCTACAACTTCAACAGCAGTTTTTCCAAGTTTTTGATAGAAATATACATTGGAAAGTGAACCTACAATATATGCAGTTACAGGCATAATTGCAATAAATATTCCACCAATAAGAACAGATCTATTTAATTCCCTATCAGATTTTACAGTCATGAAACGGACAATTAACTGTGGTTGAGCAATAGTACCAATACCTACACCCATAATTAATGTTGATACTAAATACCACCAAAATGGACTACCCATTTGTGGAAAACTGGTAAATCCCGTTCCTCCTTGAGCCAATGCTTCCTTAGGATATAATGACACCATATTAGTAAGTGCAGTATTCGCTTGAGTTACACCTCCAAGTTGCCAATAGATAAAGATTAATAAAAAGACCATTCCACAAAACATAATGGTTCCCTGTAAAGCATCAGTATACATAACCCCTTTAATTCCACCATAAAATACATATGCAGCAATGATTATGGAAAACAATAGTAATGCAATCTGGAAATCAATGGCAAGTGATGTTTCAATAAATCTTGCAGCTCCAATTAAAACAACAGAGGAATAAAGTGGCATTCCTAAAAATATAATAAGTCCAGAAAATATTTTTAAAAACTTACTATCAAATCTACGTGCTAAAAAATCAGGAAAAGTAACGGATTTTAAATTTGCACCAATCCTACGAGTTCTTTTACCTAAAAATACAAATGCAATAAATATTCCAACTGCTAAATTTAAAAATGCTAGCCACAAAATACTCATACCATACTGACCAGCAATTCCTCCAAAACCAACAATAGCTGCTGTAGAAATAAATGTTGCACCATAACTTAATGCCATAATATAAGGATGGCTATCCCTACCTGCAACTAAATAATCTTCAGAGGAATCAGTTCTTTTATAAGCGACATAACCTACATATACAACTAAAAATAGGTAGATTATAAAAACTAAACTTAAAATTAAAAGATTCATTTTTAACCTCTCAAAAAATACAAAATTTTAGACAAATAAATAAAAATATGCAAATATTTATTAAATAGTATAAAAAATTCTATTATTAATAAACATTTTAATAAAATTTGATAAGAATTAGAACAAAAATAAAAGAGATTTAAAAAATTTTAATGGAAATCTAAATTTTATTCAAAAATTCTATAATTTAAATAAAGTTTATAAAATATATAAATATTTACATTTGTTTTAAAAAAATTAAAAGTTTAAATTAAAAAAATCTTAAAAAATGAAAAAAATCCATATAAAAATATATAATTGGATAATTT